>JAAFID010000054.1 GCA_013297765.1 Cytophagales bacterium
TATTTGCCTCAAGCCCAACTGCTCTTAAAGTAAATGTTTGACCTTTATTCAGAGTAATGGTAAAAGGAACACCTGCTGGATGACCAACAGCGGCCTGAGTAGGATTAATCGTGATTTGGGTATTGTATTCAGAGGCAATAATATTTGCAGAAGAATATGATTGATCGTTATTCCAAGTCAAATATTGATTTTGAAAAGGAAGCATAAAATCAGTTCCTAAAGAATTAGAGCCTTTTAAAGAAAAAATTTCAATATTATTCCCTTGGTCAAAACCTGGCACCTGTCTTCCTAATTCATAAAAAGCTGTAATATCTCCAGTCGATTTTATCAATAGACCTTTGTTGTTGGTGAGTTGAGTAGCAAGTTGTGCGTTGTCTAAATTTGCATACAAAGTACCAGGTCTTATAGCTACAGGGCTTTTAGGTGTGCCGTATAGGCTATTTAAGTCTATTCTTAAAGATTGTCCTGCAGGAATATTAAAATTTCTGCCAACCACTCCCCATCCTCCTACTGGAGCGGCTGGGTTAGAAATATTTACTGTGACAGCATTTAGTTTATCCATATTGCTCACGACTAATTCAGAATTCCCATTGCCATGATTTCCAATAAAAGGCACGGCAAACCAAAACTCTTTATCCACTTGAGCCATGGCAAACTGACCACAGCCAGCTAAAATTGACAGCAGTAGAACGTAGACCATACGAAGCTGAGTTTTTCGTAATAGGGGTAGGGCGGTATAGTTTGTTATCATCATGTCTGTAAATAGGGTGTGGAAACAAAATGTAACTATTGGGGTTTATTTTTGTAATTTATAAGGAATAAATGATTTTATCAATAAAAAATATTAGAATAATTAAATAAAAATATTAGAATATTGCAACACTCGCATTTGTAGGTTCATTTCTGTTTTTGGCTATTTTGAAGATAATTTTTGAAATAGAAATATAATTCCTTACTTTTTTGAATCTTCATCGTAGAAGTGGTTTCAAAATATTTTCAACCTTGTTGTAGCTTTATACAGTAGGGTGATTTTTATAAGTAAATAATACACATACAGCATGCAGGCGGTAGATATAGAAAAAGAAAACAAGGAAATAGTAAGCAGGTATCGGAAGTTGCTGAAGTATGCCAAACCCATACTGAAAGACGACGATGCCAAAATAATACGCAAGGCCTTTAACATGTCGCTGCTGGCTCACAAAGACATGCGCCGCAAATCGGGCGAACCCTACATCTATCACCCACTAGCTGTGGCTCAGATAGCCGTAGAAGAGATAGGGCTAGGCACCACCTCTATCGTTGCCGCACTGCTACACGATGTGGTAGAAGACACCCATATAGAGCTGCAAGATATAGAGCGGGAATTTGGTACTAAAGTGGCCAAGATTATAGATGGGCTTACCAAGATTTCTGGCGTATTTGACCACGGCAGCTCGCAGCAGGCAGAAAATTTTCGGAAAATGATATTGACCCTTTCCGACGATGTGCGTGTGATATTAATAAAACTTGCCGACCGGCTACACAATATGCGTACGCTGGGTAGTATGCCTAGAGAGAAACAATTGAAAATTTCTTCTGAAACGATTTACCTTTATGCCCCGCTTGCCCATAGACTGGGGCTGTATGCCATCAAAACCGAGATGGAAGATTTGTATTTGAAATACACCAATACAGAAATTTATAAAGACATAGCCGACAAAATAAAGCAGACTAAGGCGGCGAGAAATAAATTTATCAAAGATTTTATTACGCCTATTTATAAAGCTTTAGAGAAACTGGGTGTTGAGTTTAAAATTAAAGGCCGACCCAAATCTATTTTTTCGATTTTTAACAAAATGAAAAAGCAAAATATACCCTTTGAAGAGGTGTATGATTTGTTTGCCATTCGCATCATCATTGATGCCGAGGATTTAGAAAGTGAAAAGGCGTTGTGCTGGAAGGTATATTCGGTAGTGACCGATTTTTACAAACCCAACCCCGATAGGCTTCGAGACTGGGTAAGTACGCCCAAAGGCAATGGCTACGAATCGCTGCACACGACCGTAATGAGCAAACTGGGGCAGTGGGTAGAGGTGCAAATACGCACTACCCGTATGGATGAAATAGCCGAAAAAGGCTATGCCGCCCACTGGAAATACAAAGAGGCCGGTAAAGAGGCCAAAGAGTTGCCTACCGAAACAGGCTTAGAAATGTGGATTCGCAAAGTGCGAGATTTGATTGAGCACAACGATTCTTCAGCTATAGAATTTTTAGACGATTTTCGTACCAATCTCTTCAACGAAGAGGTATTTGTATTTACGCCCAAAGGACAATTGAAAATACTGCCATTTGGGGCTACGGCACTAGATTTTGCTTTTGAAATTCATTCTAAAGTTGGCTCGCAATGCCTAGGGGCAAAGGTAAACCAAAAACTAGTACCACTTAGCTACATATTGAACAACGGCGACCAGGTAGAAATATTAACCTCGTCGAAACAGAAGCCCAATGAAGATTGGCTGAAATTTGTAGTAAGCTCAAAGGCTAGAAGCAAAATAAAGGAGGCGCTAAAAGAGCAAAAGAAGCTGGTAGCAAGTGATGGCAAAGAGATAGTGGTGAGAAAACTGTCGCAAATGAAGCTAGAATTGACCAATGAGGTTATCAATCAACTGTTATTATATTTCAATAAAAAAACGCCACTTCAACTTTTTTATGAAGTAGCCAAAGGGCTTATAGATGCTAGGGATATAAAGAAATTTAGAGATGAAAAGGAAGTAAAAAAACCACTCGACAAGCGAGATTTAATAGACCTGCCTCGAGTGCCAACAGAGATAAGGAAAACAATCGCCAATACAGATATGTTGGTGATAGGCGATAACCTAGACAAGATAGATTACAAGTTGGCCAAGTGCTGCAATCCTATCCCTGGCGACGATGTTTTTGGGTTTGTAACGATAAATGAAGGCATAAAAATACATCGTACAGCATGCCCCAATGCCGTAGAGCTTATGAGCAACTACGGCTACAGGGTAATTAAAGCTAAATGGACTGCCCAGCAAGAGTTGGCTTTTCTTGCTGGTGTAAGTATTATAGGCTTAGATAGGGTAGGGATGGCAAATGATATCACCAAAGTAATATCTAGCGAATACAAAGTAAACATGCGGTCTATCACGATAGATACCAACGATGGAATGTTTGAAGGAAAAATAATGCTGTTTGTACAAGATACCAAACACCTTGATAAATTGATTATGAAATTGGGTAAAGTAACCGATATCATCAGCGTAAATAGAATAGATAATCAGTAAGTGCCATTAGGAATATCTATTCTATACCACTACTTGTTTCTTCATTCTTGTCATTTTCATCGTCGCCTGCAATAGGTAAGCCGCTGGGTATGTACAGTTCTATTTGGGTTCCATTTTTAGAGCCACTGTTTACTTTTATTTTTCCATGTAGGCGACTTACTATTTTCTTTACTAAATATAGGCCTAGCCCCGAACCTTTGGATTGGTCGGTGCCACGGAAAAACATATCAAATATTCTACCTTGAATATCTTTGTTTATGCCCATACCATTGTCGGTAATCAATACCAATATCCCATTTTTATAATCTTCAATTTCTATCGACACATAGATGTCGTTGCGGTCGTTGCTGTGGTATTTGACGGCATTGTCTATCAGGTTGAAGAATACATTATACAATACTTTTTTATCGCCTACAAAATTGTTTTTATTGTTGATGTTTAGTTGAAATTTAACGGGCTTGGGCAACGATGTTGTTTGTACCGCTGCTACAATGTCGGCTATCATAGCGGGCATGTTAATATCGGCGGTTACCATGGCTACCTCGGCTATTTCCACAATGTTTATTAAATCTTTAAGAATAAAATCTAGCCTATTGATACGATCGGCGATTAGGTCAAAATATTTGAGCGAGGTT
This sequence comes from Cytophagales bacterium, assembly GCA_013297765.1. GTDB lineage: Bacteria > Bacteroidota > Bacteroidia > Cytophagales > Cytophagaceae > REBA01. Next base: position 3,920 of record JAAFID010000054.1, read on the forward strand.
TCGTCTGTTATTTCCATCAACCCTAGATTTGTCAATCCTTTTACGGTTGATAATGGTCCTCGTAAATCGTGCGATGCCCTATAGATAAAGGTATTAAGCTCTTGATTGGTTTCTTTCAATCGGTCTTCGCTTTCTTTTAATTTTCGTTCGGCACGTTTCCGCTCTGTAATTTCTGCAATCAATTTTATCTTTTCGTCTTGTAGTATTTTTTGTTCTCGCTCTAGCGAGTTGGTACGTAGTTTTATGATTAGAAATACCATCAATACCGCTACTACTATCATAAGAGCGGTAAACCACCATGTTTTCCAAAAAGGATTGTTTATGGTAAAATTAAATTCGGCAGGTGCATCGCTCCATACGCCTTCGTGGTTCATGGCTATTACTTTGAACGAGTACTGTCCTGGAGGAATATTCGGGTAGGTTACAAAATCCTCTTTTGTTACTAGCGACCAATCGTTTTGAAAACCTTCTAGCTTATATTTATAATAAACCTTGTCGGGATTAGAAAAGCAGATGCCTCTCACATGAAAAGTAAAGTGGTTTTGATTGTGTGGTAGTTCCAAATGCAATGGTAGCTGAGCCATAGAGTAGAGGGTATCGGAAAATTTTTTCCAATCTACTTTTTGAAAAAATAAATCTAAACTAGAAATACCAATGGCTGGACCTACATTTTTGATTTTATCGGCACTAAGATTATACCGCAATAGTCCATTGATACTGCCAAACCACAAGTTGTTTTCAAAATCTTTTGCACAAGCGTTGTTGTTGATTTCATCTACCAAAAATCCCTCTTTTCTTTGATAAAAGGTGAATGTGTTTCTACCAATATCATGTTTGCTCATGCCGTTTTTATGACCTATCCAAATATTGTTGTTGCGATCGCAGATGGTGAGGTAGCAGTAGTTAGAGCCTAGCCCATTTTTTTGGGCATATTTTTTAATGATTTTTTTGCCATCAAATTTGAACAATCCTTGACCATACGTGCCAATCCAGATGTTGCCATTAGTGTCTTCGGTAAAGCAATTGATGTCTATACCCGAGGTTTCATTGGGCGATGGGTAGTTGGTTATTTTACCGTTTTTGTAGGTCGAGAGCCCTGTGCCGTGGGTTGCAAACCATACTGTGTTTTTGCTATCTACAAATACTGAAAATATATTATTGTGCAATAGGCCGCTTTCCATGGTTAAATGTATAGATGGAATGACACCATCATCTAGCCGAAATGCTCCGTCTTCTGTGGCTACCCATATATAACCATCCTTGTCATAGGTAAGGTCGGTTATTTTGTTGGTAAGGTTGTTGTCGTTGGCATAAAACCATTGCTGGCACTTGCCAGTATTGGGGTTTAGTCTCCATATTCCATTTTCTTGTGTGCCTATCAGTATTTCTTGATTTTTGTCTTTAAGCAAGGAGGTAATTTTGGATTTACCTACACATTTGGGAAAGATTTTTCTATTGGATAGATCGTTCATTTTGTATTTGCTAAAACTAAGCTGTATGAGTCCGTTATCATTGGCTACCCAAAGGTTATTTTCTTCTGAAAGTACCGCCGTTACGTTATCGTTTAGCAACCCATCGGTTTGGGTATATAGGGTAAAAATGGGATCTACCAATATTTCTATTCCACTGCCAAATGTACCCATCCAGATGTCGCCTTCTCTATCTATAAAAAGTGATTTGATATAATCATTGGCTAGTCCACTAGTTTGGTTGTATTTTGCAACTACTATCAGGCCTTGTGGAGTGTTTTTAAATTTATAAACGCCCTCGCCAAAACTACCAATCCATACAAAATCGTCGTGGTCGTATTGAAGTATATTCAGGTTTTTCCCGCTCAAATCTATTTCTGATGGTTGCTTCTGCAAATCAAAATGATTGTCATTCATATTTAGGTTATAAATACCTTCATCTTGGGTGGCTACAAGGTATTGATTGTCTTTTATTTTTGTTATTTTTAATACTGTTATATCAATCAAATAAGTACTTACTAAGGTTGGTTTTTGGGTACTTATATCTATTATTTGTAGCCCGTCATTGGTAGCTACCAGTAGCATTTTATTTGCTGTGCATGCTATAGCATTGATGACACTGGTGGGGAAAAGTGCGGGATATTTTACAATTTTTTTTGTTGCCGAAATACGTATCAAGCCATTGTTTTGTGTGCCTAGCCAAATATTTTCATTCTCATCTTCACTTATTACATTGATGGGGCTTTGGGCAATATTTTTAGCAATGATTTTGAAACTACTATTGTCGTATATAGATAATCCACCTTCGTAGTGTCCTAGCCATATATTGCCTCGCTTGTCTTTGCAACTTGCTGTTACAAAATTTTCGGCCAAGCCATCTTTAATACTATAGTTTTGAAATTTTTTACCATCAAAGCTAGATAGCCCATCGCCAGTACCTATCCACAACCTGCCATAAATACCTTGCGAAATGCAGTACACATAAGGTTGTGCTAGGCCGTCGTTGACATTATAATTTCTGAAATTAAATTTTTGAGCCTGCAATGGATTGGAAAAAATAGACCATAAAAAAATAATCCATAGATTTTTAAAAAATGTAGGCTTCATATCTATTTTTTGAGAATGGGTGTTAAAAAGGTTATTTAGGCGTTATTCCAGGTTTTACGCCAATGGTGGGCTTGTATTTGGGTGCTCCGCCTATGGGCGAGGTGTAAAATGGAAGCAACTTGTCGTACTGGTTGGTGATGTAAAATACAATGTTGTTGTCTTTCACTTCGGTTGTTTTTATCATTTGAATATCTAATGATTTTTTATGTTCTTCATCTGCTATTTTGTGTAGGCTGGCATTCCATACATTGTCGCCCGATACCGATACAGGCTCGTACCGCTTCGCTACTGATATAATCCGCACGATGCCATCGTTGTCGTAATCAAAAGTATGAATTTTGATACTCACTACATCTTCGTTGATGAATGGGTAGATGTGTGAAACACTTCCAGCCTTGTCGTTTAGCCGAAAGGTGTATTCAAAAGTAAGGCTGTTTGCACCTTCTACTTTAATATTGGTGGCAGGGTCTTGGGTTAGAAATAACTTGTACAGGTTGCCATCATTGCCTGCTATGCCTTGTATTACTACTTTTAAAATATAACCTCCATGCTCTGGCACTAGCTCGCCCTCGGCAGGGTTGAATGGCCCAAAGGTGTACCACTTTTCATTGTACTCTGCTTGGTTGGCAAATGTTTTTTTTGCTAGTTCTATGCCACTTTTGAAGTTTCCATTGGGTTGTTCTTTCTGGGCATCGTTGTGGGTATATGCTCCTATGCCCCCATAAACACTGAAGGTGGTTTTGGTATCTGCTGCTTCCTTTATTTCGTCTATGCTACCCCCTGTTTCTGGATCGTACACTCTTAAGAAAACAGGTTTTTTTTGGTCTTTAGGAATGGTAAAAAAGAAAATCTGGCAATAGTCATCGTCTCCCCAAGATGTTTTAGAATCGCTACCAAAAGTAACTAAATAAGGTATATTTTCTTCTGAAGACGGTATAGGCTGGGCAAGCAAATGGAATTGAAACAGCGAAATTGAAAAAAGAAAAATGAGGTATGACAGGATATGTTTTTGCATTAGCGAGATATTTCAAGTGAACCGATTCGTGGCTGTTTATACGCAATAGTTTTGAAATAGGTATGGTGCAAAAGCTACTGCCTTATTTCATCAAAAATTTCATTTCTACTCTTCTATTGATATATTTTCCTCTTTCTGTGTTATTGCTTACTAGGGGTTGGCTAGAGCCTAGGCCTTTGACCACTATTTGAGTAGCTTTGCAACCTGATGCTATCAAATATTCTTTTACCGTATTTGCACGCTTGTAAGACAGGTCTAGGTTATAATCTTCTTTGCCCGAATTGTCTGTATGCCCTATAATTTCTATAGTAAGGTTAGCACGTAATTTAATGATTTTAGAAAGGCGGTTTAGTTCTGGGTAAGAGGCTTTCTCTAGATTATATTCTTTAGTTCCAAAAAAAAGATTATTGATGCGCAAGGCCAAATTGTCTTCATAAAGCTCGCTTAGCGGAATCATTTCTATGTTTTTCTTTATTTCTAAATGACGGGTTTCTTCTCTCAAATCTATAAAATTGGATACAGAATAGAAGCTGTCTTTTTCGGCGTAGAAGCCGTACAGATGGTCGTTGCTCAGTTCTATATTAAATTTCCCATCTTCTTCATTGACTGTAATTTCTTTTACCTTAGCCCCCGAGGTCAGGTTTTCAACAATGATTTTAGCTGCCAAGGGGTCGCCATATTTGGATATTATTCTACCCGAAATATGGGTATAAGCTCCCTCTGCAAGTAATCTTCTATGGGTGCTGTCTGTACTATTTAGCAATTTGTCTTTTTTGTCAAATGCAACTACCTGTGCTCCTTTAAATCCTTTTATTTTTACTTCGTTGAATAAGGGGTAAAGTGCCTCCAATTCTTTTGAGTTTCCCACCGTATAGCCATACACCCCATTGTGGTTATATTCTTTTACATTTTTGATACCACTGAAATTTTTTGGATCTACAGGTATGGGTAGCACCGATTGCTTCAATTGTACTTTGTAGGTAATGCTATCATTGTCTCTAGCTGCATATAGTTTTTGGGCTACGTCATTAAAGTCGGAAATAGAATCTTCGCTTATTTCTATGGGCTGTATTCCATCTGTAGTAATACTGATTAGTTTATACACGCATTCTTCTACATCATGCAGCAATGAATCTTTGCCTTGGGCATAGAGCGTAATCATGTACTTGCCCAAGTTGGTGTAAGCATGTTTCACTTTTAGCCCCATGGCTTTGTGTCCATCTCCAAAATCCCAAATCAAATCTGTCAATTTTACTTTAGGAATTTTGGATTTGGTACCGTTAAATTCTATTAATTTGGTAGGTATCAGGTCGCCTTTAATTTCTATATAAGGGTCATTGATTGGGGCTACCGCAATTTCATAAGTGGCTTCGGTAAAAAATAATTGATTGCTAGTGGTATCTATAATATTGAGCTCAACCTTATACTCTCCAGAATAGGCGTAGCAGTGTTCGGCCTGCAAGCCTCGTATTTTAGTGCCGTCGCCCATGTCCCACTCATAAGCTAGGGGTAGCTTGTCGTTAGGGAAAGTTGCCTTCTCAAAAAAAGTAAAACATTGTTCTACCTCTTTGCTCTTTTTACATTCCGATTTGAACCATTGAAATTTATACAACTGGTCGTGTATTCCATCAATTCTATTTGAGGTAATATAGCCATTTAGTTTTTTCTCGTCTAGAAAAAAGCTATAATCATCTTTTGCAGAGTTGATGGGTGCACCTAGATTGCGTACATTTTTCCATTCTGAATTTATAAATTCGGTGGAGTAAATATCCATTTGGCCAAGACCATCTTTGCGACCATCGGTGGCAAAATAGAGGATGCCATTAGGTGTAATATAAGGAAACGTCTCATTGCCTTGCGTGTTTACATACTTGCCTAGGTTTATAGGTTTACCCCACTGACCCTGATGCCAGTACGATACATAAAGATCCACACCGCCAAATCCACCTGGCATATCGGATGAAAAAAACATTTTTTTGCCGTCATGTGATAATGCAGGGTGTGCTACGTTGTATTGCTCATTGTTGAAAATAAAAGGCTCTATGTTTCCCCAGCGACCCTTATCTATAGTGGCTTTATATATTTTTAATGGTACAAAGGTATTCGAAGAAAGTATTTTTTTCTTACCAGCCTCATTATTGGTAGTGTAATAGATAGTGGTCAGGGAATCGTTGAAGCAAAAAGCCCCTTCATTGAGATAAGAATTGATTGCTAATGAGAAAGATTTTGGCTTTTGCCAAAAGCCATCGGTTTTTTGCTCAGTATAAAAAAGGTCAGAAAAATTTTCGCTGGTTTGTTGATTGTAATAGATTACTCCCCAATCTTTATTTCTGTTAGAGCCAAACACAATGCCTTTGCCAAAAGGTCGGGCAGAAAAGTAATGAGCATCCATACTACAAAATGACAATAGGTCAAGCTTAAAATCAGAAGTGTCTATCGTAATTCCTTTAGAATCTTGACCACTTGCAAAGTCATTGCCAACTAACAATAGCAATAAGGTGAATAAAAAATATTTTTTTAAAATAATCATGCTTAAAATGCTATCGAAATGTTTTGATATCTGTGGCTTTTATTCCATATCTGAAAATATATTTGAGTAATATCTCGTGCGATCCGTTGCTGCGAATTTGGTTTAAGCTATAGTCGTAGGCATAGCCAATACTCAATTGATTCATTTTCAATTCTGCGATGGCAATCAATGCATTTTTATTTCTATAGGAAATACCTAAAGAAAGATTTTGCTTCCAATCTACCATAGTATTTACATCTATGCTCGTAGCATAATTGTAATCAAAATATCTTGCCAATACACTAGGGCGTATATGCAAATTGTTAGATACCTGAAAGTTATAGCCAGTATGTACATAAATCAAATTGCCATAAATAGCATCCTTTTTACCTAAGGCATTTTTTTGTTTGTATATAAATATTTGAGGCATACTTACCCCCACAAAAAACTTGGACACTTGCAATAGTGCACCACCTCCTATTTTAGGGGCTACTTGGCTAGAGTAATTGTTGTTAAAAGCCTCGTCGTCGCTCATGTTCAAGCTGCTGTAATCAGTACGTGCAAATAAATATCCAGCCTGAACCCCAATTGATAATGTGCTTAATTTCCCTAGTCTTGATTTGTAAGAAAATAATGCCAATTGATCCATGTGTCTTGTTAATGCAAAATGGTCTATTATGGCTATGGTACCTATAGCTAATCGCTTATTGCGCAAGGGAGAATCTATAGTAAAAGAAAGTGTCTTTGGTGAAATATCCTCATCTGGGTCAAAACCTATCCATTGTTTACGGTATTGCACTACAGTAGCAAGGCCCTCTCTAGCACCAGTATATGCAGGGTTTAATACCAATGGGTTCAGCATGTATTGGCTGTACAATGGCAAGTGTTGAGCTTGTGTTGTATAGGTTAAAAGAAGCAATACCGCAAACAATAAATTTCTAACCATGCCAATAGTGCCTACCTTTTAATTATTACAAAATTTTTGATTGTATTGTTTTTACCCAAGTTCAATACATAATAATAAGTATCGTCGGGCAATGGTTTCCCATCTTTCGATAGTCCAGCCCAATCATTTTTATAGTCGTTATTGGCATATACCAAATCGCCCCATCGATTAAATACCTCTAGGCTAGAAGATTCATATTCCTCTATTCCTGTGATAAAAAATGTCTGATTTTTTTCGTCATTATTGGGCGAGAATGCCTTGGGAATCTCTGACTGCAAACGGGTGATTACAACGGTATCCAATTCAGCTACGCAGCCGTTGTTGTATATTTTCCAATAAAAAATATTTTGCCCTAAAGCCAAATTGGTGACTTCTGTTTTGGGACTATTTATATTCTCAATGTTTGCGGTATTGTTATTAGGTACCAACCACTGTGCTCGGTCTCCTGTATTTAGTTGTGGAGTTGTTGCATCTAGTTTACTCGAAGGCGAGTAAACTTTTTTATCATTCCCTGCAAACGCAATAGCTGGTTTGATGCTTACGAAAACAGAACGCTGGTCTTGAGAAACACAATATTGATTGGTGGAGGTAGTCCACACTATTGTATTTAATTTTCCTTTTTCTAATCTCACTTTGATCGTGGTTGTATCATTTGCATAGATTTCTTTGTTTACAATCCAATAACCTTTAGTCCCTGACTTGAGCGAGTCAGCAGTAAATATTTTTGCCTCCTCCTGCTCGCATATCGTGTCTTTGAAAATTTTAGGTGTCGTTATCATTGCAATACTTGGGCTGTTTTTTCTTTCAGTAACTATAGTGTCATGGTGAACACAAGCTCCCCGTGATATTGTCAAAAATATATTATAAAACCCAGAGTTTACAAAACCTTTAAACCAAGAAATAGTGGGTCTATCATAATTTGATGGGTTGATGACCGAAGGGTTGCTACTGCTTGCTGTCCACTTGTAAGTAGCATTAGGAATTACCGTAGAAGCCACTTTAATCGAATCTTCGCAAAGGATTTTCTTGTAGCTTAAATTGATGTTTTTTTGAAATGCACTATCTCGCCTAACGATTACAGAATCTATGTTCGATTGGCAGGCACCGTTAGGCTCTACCCACCGAAATTTGAATACAGATTTTCCATAAGGCAAAGAATCAGCTTTATAATTGTCTTTGAATGAAATTATCTTCGTGGTATCTTTTTCAAACCAATTGGCTGTCATGGTCAAGTCAGTTCTTGGTGCAGGTTTTAAGGTAATGGTATCGTATTCACAAATATTAATAATAGGCTTTGCAAACGCTATCTTTTTTAATTTTGGATATTTTTTTACAAATACCGATGCTGTGCTTGCTCTACAGCCTGTTGGCTCTACTACCCAAATGTATTCATTGACCTCAGCCTCACTAAATCCTTTTACCATAACTTTTGTTTTACTATCATTCAGTGGGACAGGAAATAGTTGGGAACCACCCGCAATATTCCAACTGCCCAGCACTTTAGAAGGGTCAGCGTAAATTATTAGGGAATCTTCGCAAGTATAATAGTTGCTTTTAGGTACAGTGGCAGGAAATTTTTTAGAGCGAGATATAGTTACTGTATCTGTTACTATACAAGTGTTATTTTGTATGCTGTACAGTAGTGTATAATCTCCCTCGGTTACCATGTTGTTAATCTTTGTAGAGGACAATGTAGTATCTGCTATCACAGCTATTGTAGTATTGGGATCTTTTGGGATGGGCTGTACTAAAAATCGCCAAGAATAAGTGGCATCTTTCATGGTGGGCTGCCCTTTAACAGTATTTCCTATAAGGGAATCAAAAATACCACAATTGTACCTAAGCAATGACTTAGCATATATAGTATCAGGTGCTTTATTGGTCAATATCACTTCATCTGTTTCTATGCATCCTAAATTGTTGAGTGTCCACCCCAATCTATAAACCCCAGACCTGTTAAAGCCCGACAATCTCAAATTTGAATCTGTCGAATCACCTATAAAATTGGGATTTCTAGCTCCTTTTGGTTTTTCAATCAGTGTCCATTTCCCTTTTATTAGCGGCATGTTGGTATTTATCTTTCCATCCATAGTCACTATATTATCCTTACCACATACTTCCATATCACTGCCAGCACTATTAACTACATTTGGCTGTTGATTTATTCTCCTTATAGTGTCAAATCGCTGACAACTAGGATTTGTTGTATTGGCCATAGACCACACAATCAACATATTGTTAGAGTCTGCAAAGTTTGAAAAAATAGTTGTATCGCCTTTTATGCTTTTTTTGATGGTTGTGTTTTCGGTTGGTACCAAGCTCCAGCTGCTGTTGTTGTAGGTAAAGCCGGCATCTTTAGCAGGGTTTACGAGTTTCAATACGTTATTGCAGAAATTGACATCCGTTTTATAGATGCTTGGTAGGGGCGAGGCCTTCTCATTGGTATAGGTGATTGGTTCAGAAGCTCTACTGCATTGAAGTGTTCCAGGGTTGCTCACTACCCATTGAAACTGGTAGATGCCAGGTTTGTCAAACCCATTGACGTAGGTATTGGTAAGGCTACTGTTGGTAAATTTTGGTGTCGGCATACCAGCAATATTTACATTTTTCCATTCTCCTCTGAAGCCAGCCTCGACAGTGGGAGCACTCAGTTGGATTGAGTCACTACAGAAATTTTTACCCTTGTTGTCGATAACAAATGGTGAAGGCTTTAAATTATTTGATGTAATTACTGTTTTCCTCTCACATCCACTATAGCTAAATGTGTAATCAAATTTATAATTACCAGGTTTGGGGAAACCAGTAGCTCGGGTGATATTATCAGCTAGAAAAAATATCATGATTGAATTATTGGGGTTGTTGTTTTCGCTTACCCTCCATGTTTCAACAGGAGTAATCTTTCCACTCGGAAATTCTTTATTGGGAGGTAGCAACTTTAAAGTATCGCAAAAATCTTTTATGGTTGAAATTTCAAAGTCAGCATGTAGATTATTCGTGATTAAAATACTATCGCTATTCGTACAAACTGGAATATTAGCTGAGCTAGTAAATACTGTCCATATAAAACCATAACTACCTATTTTTTTTAAATTTCTAACAATGGCATTAGCTCTAGTACTATCATCAAAAGTTATTTTTTCTGTTTGTGCAGGTTTGCTATAGATAGACCATAGCCCTCTGCTATTGGGTAGCGATTCTAGGTTTTTATCAGTTCCTTTTAGGTCGTATATGCTCGAGCATACTGTCGAGTCTTTACCAGCATTTACAATTGATGGTTTAATATTGTTGAAAATAATTGAAACAGTATCTGAATTACATACGGGTTTATCTTTTTGTACTACCCATTTGAAATAGTAACTACCAGGTTTATTAAAATTAACAGTAGAATTGTACTTCAAATTTTCTGTATTAATCGGTGCTGCATTGGCTGGTTTTTTATCTAAAATCCATTTGCCAGTCAATCCAGCACCATCTACTGAAGGGTTTCTTGCTTTCAATACCGTACTTCCACATACATCAATTAAGGGGTTGTTGTAATCTAGTTCAGCCAAAGGCTTAACATTTAAAATGCTTACAGTTTGTGAATCAGCAGGGCACTCTTGAGCAATTTTGCTATTTACTATCCACAATAGATCGTAAGATCCAGGCTTTGTAAAATTAGATATTGTCCAGTTTTGTGTTGTGTTTGTTTGGCTTATCAGGGTTTCCAAGGGGGCTGGTGTGGCTGTGCTAGGCAATTTTTTCACCCTCCATTCTCCATTACTATTTGTGGTAGGTTTTTGAACCACAACAGTCATAGGCAGCCCACAAGTAGGCTTGTTGATAGTATCTTTGTTAATTATTTTTGCTATGTTTCGTTTATTTATGATTGTCCATTCGGCGGTATCGGCCTTGCAATCGGGGTGCTTTACAATCCATTTTAATGTATAGGTGCCCGCAGCATTGATATTATAGGCAAGTGTAGTAATACTGTCTTTATTGCTACTTACAACTTGGCTTTGATTAAAAAAATTTACTTTTTCAATATTTTCTGGTGGCTCTACTGTAGCCAACCACCAACCTTTAGCCCCTACCAGATTTTTCTCTGGATTTTGTGCTACTAAATTTAGTTTGGTGGTACAAAAAGTTTTGCTACGCTCTATCGCTGCATCTTTAAAAATAACAGCTTTCGATTGATGGTTGTAAACTGTCAAGGTAATTTGCTCTTCTTTGTTGGAAGAAGTCCATAAAAAAGTATTTTTTTGCTGAATTAGATTTGAAAAAAAAGCATAGAAAGTATTTTCATTCAGTATAGTACCACTACCATCTATTTTTTTCCAAATTCCCGAAGTGAATTTAGGAACAATGCCTGTAGTAGAAATATCTAAAAAATTACCACAAATCACAATAGATGTATCGTTGGTTGCTATATGACAAACATTGGCCTTGGTAACTATAGAGGGCAAAAAAAATGAAAATAAATAAAATAAAATACCAATTGCCTTAATGCAGGTAATAAGTTTAAAAAAAGCATAAAACCGAATAAGTTGGATTCTAATCATACGGTAAAATGGTGTATTATAAAATAAAAAAATATAAAAATGAAACGCTGTACTTTAATACAAATTTACTCCATTAAGTGATTTTAGTTGTATTAAAATAGATAAAAAATTTTAAACGGGTGTAAAAAATATTTATTTGACAACACCACTCCATTCGTGTTTAACCATTGCAACGTTTAATGTTGTGGAAAACTGCCACAAAAGAATACTCTTCTTATGATTAACTTGAGCTTTATTCACCATTACCCTAAATGACATGGCAGAAAATAAAAGTGAATACAACGAAGATAGCATTAAATCTTTAGATTGGCGTGAGCATATTCGGCTTCGCCCAGGTATGTATATAGGCAAGCTCGGCGACGGCTCGGCAATGGATGATGGTATATATGTGTTGGTAAAAGAGGTGATTGACAATTCTATAGACGAGCATAGAATGGGCAATGGCAAAACCATAGAATTAAAAATATCAGAAAAAAGAGTAGAAGTGCGAGATTATGGTCGTGGCATACCGCTGGGAAAAGTAATTGATTGCGTAAGCAAAATGAACACAGGTGGCAAATACGACTCAAATGCATTTCAAAAATCAGTAGGTCAAAATGGGGTGGGTACAAAGGCAGTAAATGCCTTATCTTCCTATTTTAAAGTACAATCGGTACGAGATGGTAAGACCAAGATAGCAGAATTTGAAAGAGGAAAATTAACCCAAGACCAAAAAGAGCAAGAAACCAATGAAAGAAACGGTACTGCCGTAGTATTTACGCCCGATGATACTATTTTTAAAAACTACCACTTTATCCCCGAATATCTTGAAGACCAAATATGGAATTATGCCTTTCTAAACGCAGGTCTTTCCATCAATTTCAACCATAAGAAGTTTTTTTCTGAAAACGGGTTGTTGGATTTGTTAAAACGAAAAACAGATGCAGAAACCCTACGCTACCCTATAATACACCTGAAAAGTGGAGATATTGAAATTGCTCTCACGCATGGCGAGCAGTACGGCGAGCAATATTATTCATTTGTAAATGGACAAAATACCACACAAGGCGGTACACATCTAGCAGCCTTTAGAGAAGCCATAGTAAAAGCGGTACGAGAATTTTTTAAAAAAGAATTTGACGCAGCAGACATAAGAGCATCTGTGGTGGGTGCCATTGCCATTCGTATTCAAGAACCTATCTTTGAATCGCAAACCAAAACCAAGCTAGGCTCTATTTATACCATTCCCCCAGGCCCAGATACTGCCGAGGGGCCGCCTATTCGGGGCTGGATCAATGATTTTGTGAAAAAAGAATTAGATAATTTCTTGCATAAAAATCCATCTATTGCAGACGCCATGCTGAAACGCATACTACAATCGGAAAGGGAGCGCAAAGACATAGCAGGTATAAAAAAAATAGCCAACGATAGAGCGAAAAAAGCAAACCTACACAACAAAAAATTAAGAGATTGCAGGTTTCACCTAGATGATGAGAAGGCAGAAAAACGTTACGATACCACACTGTTCATCACCGAGGGCGACTCGGCAAGTGGGTCAATCACCAAGTCTAGAAAAGTAGAAACCCAAGCCGTATTTAGCCTTAGAGGCAAGCCACTAAATTGCCACGGGCTAACCAAGAAGATTGTTTATGAAAATGAAGAATTCAATTTATTACAGCATGCCCTCAATATCGAAGATGGCTTGGAAGGGTTGCGCTACAAAAAAATAGTGATTGCAACTGACGCCGATGTAGATGGTATGCACATACGTTTATTGCTGCTTACATTTTTCTTGCAATTTTTCCCCGATTTGGTGCGAAACGGACACCTTTATATCTTAGACACACCACTGTTCCGGGTGCGTAACAAAAAAGAAACCATATACTGCTACAGCGATATGGAACGACAATTGGCCATCAAAAAACTTGGCAGTAAGCCAGAGATTACTAGGTTTAAGGGGTTGGGAGAAATATCACCCGACGAGTTTGGTAATTTTATAGGTGAAGACATACGGCTAGAGCCCATATTGCTACAGCCCGAAATGTCGATTGCCAAATTGCTAAACTATTATATGGGTAAGAATACGCCCGAAAGACAACAGTTTATTATTGAAAATTTAAAAATTGAAAAAGAACTGGAGGCAGAATTGGTGTAAGTTTATGGTAATATGTGTAAATTTTAAGAATATATATTATTGAAAAATAAATTGTTGTTAATTTTTTAATAAAATTGTATAAAATATTCTTTCAAAAATTTTACTATTTAAAATAATTAGTCGTAGATTACGAAATAATTTAAAATTAAAATGCAAACAGGTACAGTAAAATTCTTTAACGAAGCAAAAGGTTTTGGCTTCATTAAACCCGCAGATTCAAGTGAAGACATCTTCGTTCATGCTACAGGCGTGGTAGGTCGTATTCGCGAGAATGACAAAGTTAAGTTTGAGATCGAAAAAGGTAAAAAAGGTCTTAACGCCGTAAGAGTAGAAGTTATTTAGTCTTTAATATAGATCATTAATTTCATTCTCAAAAGCACATCTGACATCAGATGTGCTTTTTTGTTTTATCCCCATAATGAATTTATACTAGTTTTGTCTCGTATTACTACATCATAACAAAGCCCGAAATATTCGGGCTTTGTTATGATAGCATGGGTGCAATATTTTAAATGTACCCCAGTATTTTCATCATGCTTTCATTGCTTTGCTCGGGTGCAAATAGGTGGGTAGCCAACGTGCCATCTTCATTGGTGCTAATCAAAATATGTTTTGGGGCTGGTACTAGACAATGCTGAATACCCCCGTACCCGCCTAGCGATTCTTGATAGGCACCTGTATGAAAGAAACCTATGTATAATTTTTCATTCTCTTTTATTTTGGGCATAAATACCATGTTTTGGTGGGCCTCTGAATTGTAATAATCCATACCATCGCAGGTGATGCCCCCAATTTTTACTTTGCTATACTGTTTATCCCAGTGGTTTACGGCTAGTAAAATATACTTTTGGTTCAGCCCCCATACATCGGGTAGGGTAGTGATGAATGAGCTGTCTATCATACACCATTCTTCTTTGTCATTTTGAAGTTTATTGCCCAATACAGAATAGATTACTGCACCACTTTCGCCCACTGTAAAACTTCCAAATTCGGTGAAGATATTGGGTTCGGCAACACCTTCTTGGGCACATATTTTCTTTACCGTTTTCACTATTTGATCGGCCATGTAGGCATAATCGTAATCAAAGTGTACAGTGGTTTTTATAGGAAAACCACCTCCAATATCAATACTGTCAAGGTCGGGATTGATTTTTTTTAGCTCGCAATACATGTGTATAAATCGGCTTAATTCGCTCCAGTAATAGGTGGTATCCTTAATGCCACT
>JAAFID010000055.1 GCA_013297765.1 Cytophagales bacterium
TACTCAAAATAATTAATCATAGCCTTGTACACTAAATCTTGTACTCGGGTGCGGGTATTGTGTTTGATCAATTTTTTATTGTTGTCTATAGGGTAGCCACGGTTGCAAAGAAATACAAATACGATATTGTTTTTTGGGTCTATCCATACTGCTGTGCCAGTGTAGCCAGTATGCCCAAAGGTTTGGGTAGAAACATATCGAGAGGTGGGGCCGCCGCCGTTAAACTCTGGCTTGTCCCACCCTAGTCCACGACGATTGTGGGGAAACTGGCGTTGGGCAAATCGCTGTACCGTATTTTCTAAAAAGTATCTTTTGCCGCCATAATAGCCATTGTTCAAATTCATTTGAAAGAGCGTAAGCAAATCACTGGCATTGCTAAATATGCCCGCATGCCCGCCTACGCCGCCTAGCAATGCTGCCCCTTGGTCGTGCACACTGCCACGCAACTGGGTTTTGCGAAATATGGTGTCATTTTCAGTAGGGGCAATAAGGTTAGGCGAATATCGCTCCAACGGTTTATAGCAAAGGGTGCGCAGGTTTAATGGAGCATAAAAATTTTGCTCCATAAATTCATTAATGGGTTGATTGATGATGCGTTCCACCATTCGTTTCATAATGTAAAATCCCAAATCGCTGTAGGCGTATTCGTAATGCTTTTGTTTTTTAGTTTTCATCTTTTGCAAATCCGACGCTATAGACCATTTCCACAGCGTATCTTCCATACTAGACAAGGCATACAGCCCAGGGACTACTTCCAAATTAAAAGAGTCGCTTTTTTCTTTGCGGTAATATCGAGCCATAAATCCACTACTGTCAAGCGTATTTTTCCAATGGGCCATGAATGGGATAAGCCCTGCCTGATGCGTGAGAATATCTTGAATAATTAAGTCTTCTTTGTTGGTATTTTTTAACTCGGGCAAATAGTAGGAGGCTTTTTTATCAATCTCTATCAATCCTCGCTCTTCCAGAAACATTACTGCCTGTAGTGTTCCCGCCATTTTTGTTATAGAGGCAATGTCGTAAATGGTATTGTTGGTAACGGGTTGCAGCTTGTCGTAAGTGAGGTGTCCATACGACTTGTTGAATACAATCTGTCCATCTTTGGCCACCATCACTTGGCAGCCAGGCATGGTGCCTTGCTCTATTTCTGTATTAATTAATGTATCAATTTTTAGCAGCGTTTGATTGTCCATCTGCACAGTTTCGGGGTGGCTGTACCTCATGCGCCATACCGCTTTTTCGGTACTTATGCCACTGTTCAATGGATATTCGAGACTGGCTGTAATAGGCAATTTGCCAGTGGCTGGTCTTGCACCAAATATTACTTGTGGAACTATTTTTTGTGTACTTTCATTGTCTTCGTAAGCACATATTAGGTTGGGAATATTGTTGAAAAATCGCAAACTGTAGGGATTTGAAAATGTAGTCAAAATCATTTTTTTCTGCTGATTTATTTTCAAAATCAATATTTTTGCATTTTCAGAAATACCATAATCTCTATTGTTGAATGGGTTTGTGCCGTGCAAACCCACCAGCACTACTTCATATTTTTTTAATGCCAATAGCAAACTATCTATTTTGCCAACATCGGGATTTTTAGGAATAGAGAAATGTGTAGCTACTGCGTAATTATCTACCATTTGCTGAAACTGATTTCCCTTTTCTAGCCCAATAGATACAGTAGCGATGGTGGTAGTATCTATAAATTTCATGGGCATTAGTTTAGCATCGTTCCGCATGAGGGTAATGGCTTGTGCGTAAGTTTCCAATTGTACAGCCTTTGCCCTGCTGTTGTTCAAATCTTGGTACAGATTGGTCAATGCTATGGGTTTGTATTTATGTAATCCTGCCCAATATTTGGCGTGTAATATTTTCTTTACCCTTAGGTCGAGGTCGCTTTGTAGCAAGATGCTGTCTTCTATGGCTTTTTTTATTTTTTTTATCGCAACTCCTACATCTTCCGAATAAAGCATTACGTCATTGCCAGCAATAAGTGCCAAAACATCTACCTCGCCAGGTTTATAAAAACTACTTACACCTTTCATGTTCAGTGCATCGGTAAAGATGAGTCCTTTAAAACCCATATCTTTCTTAAGCAAATCTGTTACCACGGCTGGCGATAGCGTAGTAGCCATATTGGGGCGGCTGTCAAAGGCAGGCATGTGCAAGTGTGCTACCATAATGCTCATGACACTGTCTGCTATTAGGCGGCGAAAGGGGTATAGGTCAATATCGGTAATGCGTTCTTTGGTATTTTTGATCACCGGCAGCGAGGCATGCGAATCTACATCGGTATCGCCGTGGCCGGGAAAATGTTTGGCACAGGCCATGACGCCGTTGTCTTGCATGCCTTTGGTGTAGGCAATGCCTTTCAAGGCTACTTGCTCTTTGTTTTCGCCAAAAGACCTAATGCCTATCACGGGGTTTTTTGGGTTGCTGTTCACATCTACTACAGGGGCAAAGTTGATGTGCATGCCCATTCGTTTGCATTGGCGGGCTATTTCCTTGCCCATCAGATATATTTGGTGGTTGTCTTGTATTGCACCTAGCGTCATTTGTTTTGGGTAGCTTAGCGAGCTGTCTTTGTCTAGCCTCATGCCTATTCCCCACTCGGCATCCATGGCTATCAATAGCGGTACTTTCGATAGCGATTGGTAGCGGTTGGTAAGCATGGCCTGCCTTACAGGGCCGCCTTGAAAAAAAATTAATCCTCCAATACTTTGTTTCTCTATTAGTTGCTCTATTTCGTCGGTATGTTTTTTTGTTTTATTAGAAAAAGCAGCCAGCATAAAAAGCTGTCCTAGGCGTTGGTCTTCGTTAAGGCTATTAAACACGCTATCGACCCACAGTTGCTCTTTAATAATGGTAGAATCTATGGGGGTGTCTTGATGGGTAGCTACAGCAATTTGTAGCTTAGGGCGAGGCGAAAGCGAAATAAGAAGAAAAAATATAGGTATTAAAAATAGTTGTTTTATAGGCATCGACAGGTATTCTTTTCTGAAAAAACTTCTTTAAAAAATAAAGTTAAATAAATTCTGCCCCTATTGCCTAAAGGATTTGATTTATTTGAATATCCCTGTAAAAGATTTTTATAATTTTAATTTACTCAATTGATGTTATAGTTCGGTGTAATATGGCTATGACACAGAATATCTTTAGCATCTAGATGAGTATTACGTCATTTGCTGTAGTAATGAATATCTTTCTAATGCCTTTTTACAATACAACAAACTAGTTTATAGTTGTTAGTATTTCATTGTAAATCTGTTTCAGTTTAATTTAATCCTTCTGCCAAAGCTATCAATTCTGCCAAATCCAGTACTTGTACCGAATCTTCTTTTTCTTTGTTTTTCATACCGTCACTCAACATGGTCATGCAAAAGGGACAAGCTGCGGCGACAATAGTAGCCTCGGTTTTCAATGCTTCTTCGGTACGCTCTATGTTGATGTCTTTGCTGCCAGCTTCAGGCTCTTTGAACATCTGTGCACCGCCAGCACCACAGCATAAGCCCTTTGAGCGGCTGCGTTTCATCTCTACCAACTGTGCGTCTAGTGCTTCTATCAATCGGCGAGGAGCTTCGTAAACACGATTGGCCCTTCCCAAATAGCATGAATCGTGGTAGGTAATTTTTTTCCCTTCAAACTTTCCCCCTTCGATAGCCAATTTGCCAGCGTCTAGCAATTCCTGCAAAAAAGTGGAATGATGAATGACTTCGTAATTGCCACCTAAATTTGGATATTCATTTTTTAAAGTATTGAAGCAATGTGGGCAGGCAGTTACAATTCTTTTTACGCCATAGCCATCTAACACTTGAATGTTTGACATGGCTTGCATTTGGAACAAAAACTCATTGCCAGCCCGCTTAGCAGGGTCGCCAGTGCAAGACTCTTCTGTGCCCAGCACGGCAAAACTTTGACCTACTTTATTTAATATTTTTACAAATGCCACGGTGATTGCTTTTGCCCTATCGTCGAATGAGCCAGCACAGCCTACCCAGAACAATACCTCGGGTTGTATGCCTTTGGCAAATGCATCTGACATTAGTGGGGCTTCAAAAGTTATATTTCCCATAGTTCAATTTCAATTTATTTGTTTAATTTTTCTACCCAATTCATGCGGTCGCTAGGCGAAAATTTCCAAGGGGCAGCATTGTTTTCAATATTAGAAAGCATGCCATTCCATGCTGCTGGGGCTTGCGAGGCTTCCATTATTCTATATTGCCGCAATTGTACAATAATGCTGAGTGGATCAATATTGATAGGGCATGCCTCTACACAAGCGTTGCAAGTGGTGCATGCCAGCAATTCCTCGGCGGTGATGTAGGTATCTAAAAGCGATTTGCCATCGTCATAATCTTTACCTTTGGTGTCCATGTTTTTGCCTATTTCTTCAATGCGGTCACGGGTATCCATCATTATTTTGCGAGGCGAAAGTTTTTTGCCAGTGATGTTGGCTGGGCATTGTTGTGTGCATCGTCCACACTCGGTACAGCTGTAGGCATCTAGCAAATTTTTCCAGGTAAGGTCTATCGCATCTTTTGCACCGAACCTACCCGCCTCGCCTAGTGCAGTTTCGGCTTCGGTAAGCGGAAGGCTTAGCATTAATTTTACTTCTTTGGTTACCGTTGGCATATTCTCAAACTGGCCAGCGGGTGTTAGTTTGCTAAAATAAGTATTGATGAATGCCATGAAAATATGCAAATGCTTAGAGTCGTAAAACACATAATTTGCAAAAGCCAACACCCCAGCGATGTGAAACCACCAGCAAACCCGCTCTATGACTACTAATGTTTCATTTGAAAAAAGATTGAAAAATGGAATTAATAATCCACTAAAAAAGAAATTTCCTGTAGCGAAATAATGATGACTTCCTCTTGCTTGCAATACTAAATCTGTAGCATTCATAGACAATAAAGCCAGCATGAGTACAATTTCGGTAATCAAAATAATGTTTGCATCTAGCTTAGGGGCAGCGGTTAGTTCGGCACTTTGCAGGCGAGGAATGGACAAAACATTTCTCCTTATTAAAAACACCACACACGCCACAATCACCGACACGGCAAAGAACTCAAATACAGTGATCAATAATGGGTAAATAGTGCCCAAATAGGGAGCAAAAATTCGGTGGGTACCAGCCAGCCCGTCTATCACGATTTCTAAAATTTCGATATTTACAATTAAAAACCCCAAATAAACTGCAAGGTGAAGCACAGCAGGGATTGGCTTCTTGAACATTTTCTTTTGCCCTAGGGCTACCAATGCCATAGTTTTAAGCCGCAGCAAAGGCTGATCTGCCCTGTTTTCGGGCTTTCCTAGCAATATATTGCGGCGAATACGTTTTACATTTTTATAAATATAAAAACTTGCTGTACCCAACAGCAGCAGAAAAACAAGTTGTAAAAGAATGCCCATAACACTTGGTGTTTATTGTCTATAACAAATAAAAACAATTTTTTCTCAAAAATGTGAAAACGGCAAAGAGTTTATTTGGTTGGGAAATGCCCGATAGATTTTAGTAGTTAATTTTTTTCGAGGCTTTACTTACAAAACTTAACTCTTCTTTTTGCTCAAATACAATTTGGCATCTTTGTTCAAAGCGTCTTTTTTTTCGGTGCCTTTGTACACCAGTTGGTAGTATTGTCGGGCTCTGTCGTACTCTTTTTCTTCATCGGCGATTTTCCCCAAATCGGCCAAGGCGTATAAAAAATAATTCATTTTGGTAGCCTTGGTTTCTTGAGCAAATTTTACTGTTTTGTAATAATATTCTTTTGCCTTTGCGTAATCGTGGTGCTTGTACATGTTAATTCTGCCTAGGTAAAAACTAGCGTACCTGCCGCTGATAGCCTCATATCCTGGCATTCCAATATTTAATTTGTACATGATATCTTCGGCAACTTTTTCTGTTTCTCCCCATTGCCCTTGCGAAAAAGAATAGCGAGCAAAGCACCGTTGAAAGTAAGCATTGTCGGGAAATGTGGTGGCCAAATACCTAGCAATAGGCAGTGCCAATTCTTCTTTTTCTTCTTCTATTCCATAAATACGCATCAAGAAATACTGAGCCTCTGTTCTGGTATAAAAAGCATTGTAGGAAACCTCTTTCAATTGCTTGATGCCTTTTTCTTTGTTGCCTTTTGGGAAAAATGCCAAGATAGGCCGCAACAAAGTATAGTTGTCGTAAATCCACACGGCGTAGTAGTTGAATAAAGATTTGCCAAACAAAAATTCTGGGCTTAGCTCGTTGTCGTTGCTGTATTTTTGCAAATAGCTCAGTGCATTTTTACCATTGATGGTGGCCTTTCCATATTTCCCTTTTTCCCCATAATACCTAGCCTTGAGGCCATACGCAGCCGACAAAAAAAATGCTGCTTCAAAGTTTTTTTCATCTGCATCGTACAATTTTTCTCCATAGAGGATGGTAGAATCCATATAGGAAATAAATACATCGGCAAATGTCTCCATATCTGTATCAAGTGTAGGCATTATTTTCCACCAGTTGCTCATGCCCATTAGAAAGTAGGGCATAGGGTGTGCTGGATATTTTTGTTTTAACACTAAAAAATCATGTTCGGCTTTTTCAAATTTGAAATTGTACATGTTGTTTACAGCCTCTGTGGCCTCGAACTGTATGTTCTCATCCATCAGCAAAATCTTTGCAGGTTGCTGTTGTGCCTTGCTTGCTGCCATGCTAAGAATAAAAAAGACCACAAAAAAAGGCAGCCGAGTATATATTTTTAACAAAGTTATTTTACCATTCATAGCGTCAAATTTAATTAAATTATTGGTTGAAATGTACATTGGCTGCCTCACTAGTTTGGGGTTTGTGAAATTAAATTTACATAACTTTGCCACCAAAAAAACAATGTTTCAACTTTTGCACGAACTGTGCCAAATTCACGCCCCTTCGGGAAATGAAGTGGCGATGAAAGATTTCTTAATCAATTACATTAATACCCACAGCCGTCATTGGCAGTCGCAGCCTACCGTAATTCACGGTGAAGAATTTCAAGATACCTTCATTTTAGTTTTTGGCAAACCCCGTACGGCAATATTTGCCCATGTAGATAGCATTGGTTTCATGGTAAGATATGGCAATCAACTCATCCCTATTGGTGGACCCGAAGCTAAAACTGGATATGCGTTGAAAGGCAGTGATAGCAAAGGATCTATTACTTGTACAATAGATGCCGCTGATGAAGATTGCCTAGCCTATGTTGCTGAAAGGCCAATAGACCGTGGCACAGAGCTTACTTTTGCATGTAATTTTAGAGAGGATGAAAATTACGTGCAATCTTGCTATCTCGACAACCGTTTGGGAGTGTACAATGCCTTGAAGGTAGCAGAAACACTGCAAGATGGTGTTATTGTTTTCTCCTGCTGGGAAGAGCATGGAGGCGGTTCGGTATCGGTAGCTGCAAAATATATTTATGAAAAATATGCTGTTCGACAAGCCTTAATCTCAGATATTACCTGGGTTACAGAAGGGGTAACTCATGGCAATGGTGCGGCAATTTCTATCAGAGATCGTAGTATTCCACGCCGTAGTTTTGTAAATAAAATTATAAACCTTGTCGCACAAACAGATATTCCTTATCAGCTAGAAGTAGAGGCTTATGGCGGCAGCGATGGCAAAGAGTTGCAATCATCGCCCTATCCATTCGACTGGTGTTTTATAGGTGCACCCGAAGCCAATGTACACTCGCCAGACGAGAAAGTGCACAAGGCCGATATAGAAAGCATGACAAAAATATATGAAATGCTGATGATGAAGTTATAGTTAAGGGCATAAAACCTTTCTATGAATGTATCCAAAGGAAGGTTTATATGGCTCTTTTCAAATTTATTCTACTACTTTAGCAGCTTTTACTACGTATATTCCTTTTGCTTGGGCTGTAAAATCTAGCTCTGTAGTAGGCATATTTTACACGTTGTAGTCCTGCAAATGAACTTCATTAACTATTTTATTTGTTCAAATAAATCGTTTTAAGGTTCAATGGTGAGTGAATGGTAAGGTCAGGATGGTAGGTAATGTACACTTTATGTTTACCAGTACTGGCTGCTAGAGGCATTGTTAGCAGCATATCTTCATTTTCTTTCGATTTTTTTTGTATCTCTACTTTGCCTATCAATTTTCCATCTGGTGCATCTAGCCTGCATTCCACATAGCAATGGGGTGTATAGAAGTCGTAGCTGTACTCGAGTGTGAGTGAACTTACGTTTTTCAAATCCAAATCATAAAATGCAATGCCTGAAGTAGGAAATGGCATACGAGCATAAGGGCCCGAGTTGATGATGTCTTTGCACCAATCGTAATTTTTAGCTTCCAAAACGGCGGGGCGTAGCAAGGCAACTTTTTCTGTTTTTAAAATGGCTTGCCGCATAAAGCCTTTGTCGGCAGCTACTACCGCAAGGCCGTACGACATTTTAGGATTTAATTTGCCCGCAGGAATAGCAAAGCTACCTTGCAATCCCATAGTTGATTTTGCTCCATGCTCAGATGCAAATGAAAGGATGTGCTTTACCATTTCCTTGGCTTCTTCAATTCCCAATTGTGGGTGTGCACTCATCGCATAGCTGCCCCAAACCCCACTACCTCCCTGCACTATTTTATGGCCTAGCATGGTGATGGTCTCGTCGGTATTGCCACCGTAGCGTTGAGCTATTTTGCTAAAAGATGGCCCTACAGATTTGTCTATTAACTGATGGCATGATTTGCAGTCGCTTTCTTGTATTAGCTTTTCGCCGTAGGGCTGCGGTGTGGTAGCACCAGCATAGAATGGCAACATTTTTACAGACACTTGTGGGCTACTCAATACCCCATCTTCTTTATCTGATGTGGATATGGAGTATTGGATACGCTCGTTTGGCCAGTAAAAACTGCCTCGCCCTATTAAATTTATATCAATACTGGGTGGTGTGTTGCCAACCAATATTTCTGTTTGGGCTTTATCCACATTTCCGCTTACATCTGTAACAGTTAGTGAAATAAGGTAAGTGCCAGCTTTGGTAAAAGTAAATGAGGGATTTTTTGCTCTCGATTGAATGTAATGCCCATTGTCAAATCGCCATTCATATACCAGCGAATCGTGGTCTGCATCAAAAGTGCCTGCCGATGAAAAAGATACTTTGAAAGGTACTGCACCAGCACTACCACTGGCTTTTAGCTTGGCAATGGGCTTCATATTGGTACGTTGGTAGGCTATTTTTATTAGTCTTGCATCGGTATTGTCAAACCAGTTGCTACCATATTCCAGCACGTATAGGCAGCCATCGTTGCCAAATTGCATATCTATTGGGCGTATGAATTTTTGATGAGGAAGGAAGGAATAAATTTTTGCTATTACCCCATCTTTATGTTGAGCAATAGACTTGACGTGGTTTCGCATCCAATCGGCCACAAATAGTTGGCTGTTGTAAAATGCTGGAAATCCTTCTTTATTCTTCTTATTGTAGTGGTACACACCGCCAGCAATAGCCGTACGCCCTCCAGAACCCATGATGGGAAATTCTTGCGAGGCATTGTAAGGATACCAAACCCAAGCAGGCTGTGCAGCAGGTAGCTGCTGTAGGCCAGTATTATTAGGAGAATTGTTTACAGGTTGGGCAGCATTAAATTTTTCAAAAACTTGACCTGTGGCATAGTCTACCCTAGCATAAGCTTTGTTGTTTGCTATAAAGTAAGGCCACCCAAAATTGCCCGCTTTTTGGGTACGGTTTATTTCATCGTATCCTTTAGGGCCTTTTTCGGTATCCTCGCCAGCATCAGGCCCTATATCGCCCCAGTAGAGGGTATTGGTAGGCTGGTCTATGGCAATTCGAAAAGGATTTCTACACCCCATTACATATATTTCAGGTTTGGTATGGGGTGTATTTGGCGCAAATAAATTTCCTTTAGGAATGCTGTAACTACCGTCGGGATTGGGGTGTATGCGAAGTATTTTTCCACGCAAATCATTGGTATTGGCTGCCGAGCGTTGCGAGTCGTTTATTTCATGCCCAGGGCGTTCATCTATAGGCGCATGGCCATTAATGTCTGTAGGCTTGGTGTTTTCGCCAGTAGAAATATATAGGTTGCCTACAGCATCAAATGCAAGCGACCCGCCTTGATGCCGCTCGGGCACTATGGGGTAGCTGATGATTACTTTTTCAGAACCAAGGTCTAGCCGATTGTTTCTAAATACAAACCTAGAAATTCTTTGTTCCCTGTGTGGGTCTGGGGTATAGAGCATATACACCCAATGGGTAATGGCGTAATTAGGGTCTAGGGCTATGCCTAGCAGCCCATCTTCATGGCCTAGATTTACTTTTAATTCACCTATTCTTTCAAAGGTTTTTTCTGTGGCATTGTAATAATTTATTCCTCCTTTTCGCTCTAGCACAAAGGCATTGCCTTGCCCATCTACAGCCATTTCTGTAGGGTCTATCATGCCTGTTGCCAATATTTCTATATGGAAGCGGTTGGTGTCGGGCGTGGTTTCCATGTTTACTTTGGTTTCTGAGGCTTTATGTGAGCAGGCGACAACAAAAAATATTGGCGTGAACAATAACAAACTGTAAATATCAAAACGAGGTATGCGTAATTTTTTATTCATAAAGAAGAAGATGTTAACCACAAATAAACTTGAGGAAAGAATTGTTTTAAATTTTACGATAGTGCATTACAAGACGCAATCAATAAAGGACTGGCCTAAATAACTACTGACAAAAAGGGGTAATTGTAACTTTTTAAAAAGTTGGATAAAAGTAATCAAAAAACTATTATCGCCATAAAATAGTGCAGATTAATCTTTGAATATTTAAAAATGATTTGCATTGCTGTAGAAAATTAGCAAAAGTAAGCCATACTTAATTTTGTAATTTTTATCTTATTTTCAATTGTTCTAAGGCGGATGGGTTCTGCGGTGTAAGTGTGTTCATTCAAGTGTCGCTGGCCAACCACAAGAAAAAAGACATACTTTCTTTTGTAGAGAAAATAAATCAAATCCCATGAATCATTGATTTTCATCACATCGCTGGGGCTGGCGATTTTTTGCTCAAAGTACTGGCAGAAGATGTTGCCAACTATCAGCAGTTCATATTAAACAAATTGGCAGATATTGAAGAAATAGGCAATATGCAATCGCTGGTAATATTGAATACTTATAAAAATGCTAAGGTGATGCCTATTTATTAATGCCACACCCATTTGGGGTTGCCCTATCTTTAAGTTTTTCACCCATTTGTAAAATTATTTCAATAAACTACAAACCGTATTTACAACACTTATGCATTGATTTATAAAATGTTATCCCAGCGATTGTCTTCTTTAGAAAGCCAATCTTTTGCTAAAGATTTTTCGCTGGCCGAAATCATGGCCAAAGACAATTCTTTTTCCTCAGCAAAATCTACCTCAGGATTATGGTTTATCTCTTCATTTTTAATTGACTTTAAAGTTTGTTCCATAACCCAAAACCTCTTTTTTAGTGGCAGTTGTTGAATTTCCTTCATTAATAATTTTACTTCCATCGTTATCTACAGCACATTTAGTTCAATAATGTAGTAATTGAAATTCTACCCCTCTTATGTTATTGATTAAAATCTTTCGCTGTAGGGTTTTCTTCCATTACAAAAATATCATTGGCAATTCGGGCGAAGTATAGGCCTTTAGCTTTTACATGCTCTATAAGGTCTTTAGAGGGCACATCTACTGCTACCAGTATTCCAAAAAGATGCTTTTTGGAATATTCTGGAAAGTTGATCTTAAACTCCTGCAAATCAATAAGCATCTCTGTAATATGGTCGTATTTTAGTTTGCTTTTTATTTCTACCACCACCGCATTGTTTACAGTGCCGTTGCAGTAGCCAAAAACATCGTATTCGAGTTGTCTACCATGGGGGAGTTTCTTTTTAAAGCGTGGCGTTATGGTATCTACTTTAAAGCGAGTTTCGAGAATAGTTTCCATGGTTGGTAATGCCATGCCTTCGGTGAAGTAACCAAACTTGTCGCCAAGGTCGCCAATTCGACGATTGAGCTCCTTGTTTTGGTCTTTCATCATTCGTTCAGTTTCCTGAAAGCGTTTCTCGGTCTCGAGCGAACGTTCTTTCAAAAGTCGCTCGGTAGCTTGCTGCGAAACAGCAAGATCTTTAAGAATGGTTTTTATTTCGTCGAAGTCCGTAGTCATAAACTAAAGATACGAAAAAAGTAAAGAAAGGATAAACAGTTTCCCTTGCAAATTATAAAAACCATCGTACCAACACACGACCCCAGAGGGGTCGAATATTCGTGCGAAAAATCTCTGGCCATTTTACAGATAGCAAGGGGTTATTAATCCGATAATGTAGATTTTAAATATTATTATAAAGATTGATTTTTGGAATTAATATATGTTTCACACAGGCTATCAAACATTTTTCGGTAATGTGCTATTTCGGCCATATTTGCCAAGTTAAAACAATGCGTTGAGTGTAGTTGTGCCGTCTCTTCTATACTTTTTCTAAAGTCTGCATTTACTGTTCCATTATGATTGCTTTCTAAATTCTCATCAAATAATGAAACAAGATGCTCATCAAAATACAATTTTGCTTGCTTACGTATTTCTAATAGTTCTTCATTGCTATAGTTTTTATTCATTGTTATAGTTTTAAAATTGTTTAAATAATAAATGATGAAGATTACTCTAACACCAATTTCCTCACATCTAGGATTTGGTTTTCTTTGTTGATGATTTGTAGAAGATAAAGTCCACGAGCGGTAAACTGATTGAGGTTTACTTGCAGGTTGGCACTGTTCATAGGTGTGGTGTACACGGCCTTTCCGAGATTGTCTAGTATTTTGATACTATAATCTGCATTTGGTTTGCTGATGTTGATGGTAAGCACATCATTGGCAGGGTTGGGATACACCTTTATATTTCCAAAATTCTCAGGCAAAGTATTGAAACCTGTTACTTTAGAAATTCTTAAGGTGTCTGTTACAGTGATGGTTTGGATGCAGGTGGTACTATTTGATAGTTCTGAAATTTCAGAGGCAGATAGAATGCCGTTATAGATTTTTATGTCGTCTATTTTGCCATTAAACCATAAATTTCCTGCCCCAGCAATCATGTGACCAATCTCTATAGGTGCATTAGTTGGTGATACTAATTTTGTTGGAACGTTTGAGGTATTAGAGTAATGTAACAAGCCATTTACAAATGTTTTCACATATACTCCAGGCTTAAAAACAGTAATAAAATTATACCACGTGGAAGCACTAGGATTCCAATCAATAGGGTAATAATCAAACTGTGTATTATTAACATCACCCAAATAAAAGGACATACCAGTTTGTGTAGATATTCTCCTATATCCAACCGCAAATTTACGTTGTCCCATATTTAGACCATTCCATTGAGAAATTATTGGTGCATCATGAAATGACGGAGACAAATTGCTTATAGAAACCCACGTAGAAATTGAAAACGAATCTAGTAAACTTAAAGTTTGATTGATTAAAACTATTTTATTACTCACCCCATCAAAACTATACGCACTATTTGCTTTCCCAAATCTATCCGTAGTTAGGGTTGCACCGTTTACTGTGCCATTGTTGCCGTTGCCGCTTTCGTCATTGGCATTGCCATTGAAGGGGTAGTGGGCTACTAAGCCTGAATTGTTGTCGTTGTAAAGTGCGGTGATTTCAGAGGCAGTTAAGGCTTTATTGTAAATTTTTATATCGTCAAGTTTTCCATTATGAAAAAAAGTGCTTGATGAGCTAGAACCCAAAAATATAAAGCTAGTTGGCGAAATTGGTGTTTTTATAATTTGAGTTTTTTTCATAATCCCATTTAGATAATATGAGAGAACGTTTTTATTTTTTATAAGAATAAAATGAAACCAATTTTGAGATGTTACATCAACCCCTGAGTTATTCCACCCTATACATGATTCTAAAGTTAGTAGAGATAATCCATTAACGGTAAAAGCTCCTGTACCATTACCAATGCCCAGCCCGTTGCAACCTTCTGAGCCATCAACTCCTATTTGAACATAATTTCCACCTTCGGTATTATTCAAATAAACCCATCCTGATATGCTTATTGAATCAAGATTTGTAATGTTAGAAATGCACTGTATATAATCATTTGTTCCATCAAAACTATACGCACTATTTGCCTTCCCAAATCTGTCGGTAGTAAGAGTTGCACCGTTTACTGTGCCGTTGTTGCCATTACCACTTTCGTCATTGGCATTGCCATTGAAAGGGTACGATGCTACCAAACCGTTGGTGGGCGATTGTGCAAATACAGAATTCATGGCTACGTAAAGCAATGATACTAAAAGAAGTTTTTTCATAACTGGTTATAAATTAATTTAATTTATTGCAATAATAAATAGCTTAATTTGCATAAACAAAATAAATTTTGGATATTTAATGCATATATATGCAGGATATTATGGTGACACAAGGAAAAAGAATTAAGCATTTTCGTGAGGTAAGCAACTTGAAACAAGGCGA
The DNA here is from genome assembly GCA_013297765.1 of Cytophagales bacterium. Classification (GTDB taxonomy): domain Bacteria; phylum Bacteroidota; class Bacteroidia; order Cytophagales; family Cytophagaceae; genus REBA01. Next base: position 14,474 of record JAAFID010000055.1, read on the forward strand.
CCTCTCTCGGCAACTAGGCATGAGCCAAAGTAATTATTCTCGAATAGAAAACGACGAGGTAAAACCCACAGAAGAAATGCTGGAAACCTTAGCCACAATTTTTAAAATAGACAAAGAAACCCTCACCAACCCAGAGGCGGCAGTTAATTTTAACAATTGCCAACAGGCTTTTTATAAAGATAATACCGTTCACAACTATGCCATTTCTGATGAGTTGAAACAACTGTACGAAGACAAAATAAGTTTGCTTCAAGAAAAAATTAAATGGCTAGAAAAAGCCAAATAGCAAATAGCCAGAAACCGATTTACTTTTTCATTATTCATCCACCTTCCCCTCACACTTACAAATCAACAATATTCTATTAAATTCATATTTGAAATAAATTTTACAAATTAATGAAAGTAGAAATCATCAAGAGGGGTACGCTAGCCCATATTCCATCAGCATCGGGGGTAGAGGTAGTAGATGGAATAATATATGTCATTGGCGATGATTCTAAAAGTTTATTTGCATTGAATCATAATCTTGAAATTCTTCAAAAACAAGAGTTATTTGAATCGGAATATGCCGATCATGAACGCATTCCCAAAAAAATAAAACCAGATTTGGAATGTATGTCGCACATTAAAATCAATGGGTATGATTATATATTAATCAATGGGTCAGGCAGTAAAGACAATAGAGACGATGGATATTTGGTCAAGTTGCCAACCAAATTCAACAAAAAGTTTTTTACCCAAAAAATTGATTTTAAACCGTTGTATAAATTGTTGCGGGCAAATGAAGAGATTGTAAACGACGGCAAACTGAATCTAGAAGCAACGGCCTACAGCGACCAATTTTTTATTTTGCTCAATCGTGCCAATAAAAAAGGCAACAACGCAGCATTGGTATTCAACACCGAAGAAATGCAGGTTTTTGTAGCCGAGAACCACGAAATGATTCCTTTTCCAGAAGTGTTTACCTACCAGCTTCCAGCTATTGGTGGTGTGCCCACAGGGTTTTCTGGGGCTTGCTTGATAGACGATAAGCTGTTTTTTACGGCATCGGCGGAAGATACGGAAGATGCTGTAGAAGATGGTGATGTTGCTGGTAGCCTGGTTGGCTGGATGCAAGTTAACTATCAAGGAAAGCGAAAGGGCAATACGCAACGCAGTTTGTCAGAAATTAAAGCTACAGCAACCATTACCGAAGGGGGCAATGTATTTCTGGGCAAGGTAGAATCTATATGTATTTACGAAAAAGACAGCGACCATAAATACATTGCCATAGCCGTAACCGATAGTGATGGCGGTGATTCTGAGTTGTTGATGCTAGAGATTAATTTGTAATTTTTATTTGTTTCCCCTTGGAATAAATCCTGCACCATCGTCGTTACAGGATTTATGGTGCGGTAATTGCCGCAGCGTGCAAATCAATCAAGGAATTTGACAAATTATTCATTGGTTCTATCCATAAAAATTTGTTATTTCTCCTACCTTTGTGAAATACAAAAAATTGCAATACATTCTGCTTAAATATTATACAAATATTACTTTTAATACATGACTATAAATAACCCGCATCGCTCCACCACTGCCCCTTATGGAACATGGGCAAAAGCTTCTATTGTTGCCCTTATCATCATGCTATTTGGCTCTTACGCCCCTAGAGAAGCCGACGAGAAAGACAAAGTTTTATTAAGTGTAATTATGCACTGCCTAGGAACTTCGCACTATCAGGCCAAAGATGTGAATGACGATTTTTCTAAAAAAGTGTTTGACGAATATTTAAAAGCCATAGATGTAAACAAGAAATTTTTAATAAAGGAAGATGTAGAACAGCTCAAGAAATACCACACCAGTATTGACGACCAAGCGAAAGTTGGCAATTTTGATTTTTTTAATTTATCGCAAACACTATTGCAAAAACGCATTAAAGAAGCAGAGCTGTACTACAAAGAAATTCTCTCAAAACCATTTGATTTTACGGTAGAGGAAACCATAGAAACTGATGCCGAGAAATTGCCTTATGCTACTACCACTGCCGACTTAAAAGAGAATTGGAGAAAGTTAATGAAGTATATCGTATTGTCAAGGCTGCATGATATGCAAATTGTACAAGAAAAAGCGGTAGAGAAAAAAGATACTTCATTCAAGGTACGCACACTCGTAGCGATGGAAGCCGATGCTAGAGATAAAGTTTTGAAAAACCAAAACGAATCTTTTAAGCGAATGAACCAACTGACTAAAACAGATTGGATGGCTATGTACATCAATGCTATCACGGCAATGTTTGACCCACATACCAGTTTTTTTCCGCCAAAGGAAAAAGAAAATTTTGACATTGCCCTATCAGGGCAGTTTGAGGGAATTGGGGCTACACTACAAGAGAAAGATGGATATATTAAAGTAACGCAAATAGTTCCTGGCAGTGCCTCGTGGAAACAAGGTCAGTTAAAAGCCAATGACATCATATTAAAAGTCGCCCAAGCCAGCCAAGACCCAGTAGAAGTAGTGGACATGAGGCTAGACGACGCCGTAAAATTAATCAGAGGTAAAAAAGGTACAGAAGTTCGCCTAACGGTTAAAAAAATCGACAATACCGTAGTGGTGATTCCAATTATTAGAGATGTGGTGGTGCTGGAGGAAACGTATGCCAAGTCGGCTATTTTAAAAGGAACTAAAAAAGTAGGTTATATAAAACTTCCTCAGTTTTATGCCGATTTTAATGGTCGTGGCGGTCGCAGTTGTGCCAAAGATGTAAAAATAGAAATTGAAAAATTAAAAAAAGACAATGTGGAAGGAATCATCCTAGACCTTAGAAACAACGGTGGTGGTTCGCTACAAGATGCGGTGGACATGGGTGGATTGTTTATTGACAAAGGGCCTATAGTACAAGTGAAGTCGGCCAAAGAAGCCCCACAAGTTTTGAACGATTACGATCCAGCGACCCAATACACTGGACCACTGGTCATTTTAGTCAATGAATTGAGTGCCTCTGCATCAGAGATTTTGGCCGCAGCTATGCAAGATTACAAACGTGCGGTAATTGTAGGATCTAATACTTTTGGGAAAGGTACAGTGCAAAGGCTAATTGACCTAGACAGTTACATGCCGCCAAGTTTTGAAAACCTAAAACCATTTGGAGCTATGAAAATTACGACACAGAAATTTTATAGAATCAATGGTGGAGCAACGCAATTAAAAGGAGTAGCACCCGATGTATTGCTGCCAGACAATTACAAATACATCAAAACAGGAGAGCGGGAACTAGAGTACCCTATGGCTTGGGATGAGATTGCTAAGGCTAATTATAAAACTTTAGAAAATTTAAAGAATATTGAGACGATTAAGAAAAATAGCGAAATACGGTTGAAGACCAATAAGTCATTTATCCTTGAAGATGAAAACGCCAAAAGACTGAAAACACTAAGCGAGCGGAGTTCTTTTAGTATCAATTTGGAGAAATACAAAGCCGAGCAAAAGAAACTGCAAGACGAATCGAAAAAATTTGAGGAAATCTATGTAGAAATAAAAGACCTAGAAATATTGCCCGTAACAGCCGATGCCGCCGCCATACAGTCAGATACCGCCAAAGTAGAAAGCATGAAAACCTGGAGCAAAACCCTCAAAAAAGACATGTACATTTATGAGGGAATGAATGTGATTAATGATTTGAAGTAGTGGGATAATTTGATTATAAAATGAAAAATAAAATTCCCTTACCCCTTTACTGAAACACCACGTCCACCAACACCTCTGCCCCTGCGGCTTTGTTTAGCAGGGTTACTACTTTGGTTTTTGACATGTTTAAATCATTTTTGAGCACAGCCGAGGTTAGCTGAACATACAA
>JAAFID010000056.1 GCA_013297765.1 Cytophagales bacterium
GTGTCAATAACCGTAGCACAACCACCTTTCTGTGCTGAATAGGTCAATTTTACCAATCCGTTTTTTACTTCTTGTTCATTTGCAACATAAGTAATTGTAGCAGAATCCACACTAGGATTTATAGTACCCAATCCACCACTCCATTTTCCGCTTTGTGCATCAGTAGTGCTGGCTGTTACGTTAAATACTGGATTATTGGCACATGCAATTTTATTTGTAGTGGTAATATCTACAGTAGGTGCAGGGGCAATTAATATCAAAATAGTATCGGATGCTGGATTGCAATTACCATTGCCCGTAGTAGAGACTACTAGTGCAGCTACCTTTGCATCTATTTCAGCTTTCGATGGGGTATAGGTGGCACTGGGGTTAAGATTATTGGGCACAAAGGCTCCAGTTCCTACTTTCCATTCTACACCTGTGGCACCAGTAACGATTGCATTGAGCAATGAGGTTGCGTTATTTTCACATACTATTTTATCAGCACCAGCTTTTACTGAGGGTGCTGGAGTAAAGGTATATTCGATGGTATCTTTACTATTCGCACAATTGTTACCTACAGTTTCTAAAATTAATTTTAATTTACCATTAGCGATTTCTGCTGGTGTAGGCATATAGCTTGCACTAAGACTGCTTGCACTGGGTTGATAGTTGCCATTGCCACCACTCCATTTGCCGCCACTAGCACCCAATACAGTCCCATTCAAACTAATAGTTGGTGCATTTATACATACAGATTTATCCGAACCTGCATTGGCCTTTGCTTCTTTGGAAAATGTAATCAATAATTGGTCTGTACCTGCATTGCAATTCCCATTGTCAGTAGTGCTGAAAGTTAGGGTTACACTGCCATTAGTTACTTCACCAGGTGTGGCTGTGTAGGTAGCGTTAGCAGTATTTCTATTAGGATTAAAATTTCCTGCACCACCCGTCCAGCTGCCTTTGGTTGCAACTGTTATTGTTGGTTTTAATTTTACTATAGGGTTGTTGGCACAAATGATGGTGTCTTTGCCCAAATTTACGGCCGGGCCTTTGAAAAAATCAATTTTTACAATGTCCTTTGTCGGCGTACAAACGTTACTGCCTGTGGTAGTAAGTGTTAAATTTAGACTGGCATTTTTTTCTGCTGCTGTGGGTGTGTAAACAGTAGTCAAACTAGTATCGTCTGGGGTAAATGTACCTGCCCCGCCACTCCACTTGCCACCATTGGCATTGGTTACTTTGCCTACTAATTTTACTGTAGCAATATTTTCACAAAGCGACTGGTCATTACCTGGGTCAGCAATAGGGGCAGGGGTAAAGAAAATACGCATGGTATCAAATACCGCAGGGCAATCATCTATGGGGTTAGAGGTAAGTGTTAGTTTTACTTTGCCTAATGCTTTCTCTGCTGCACTGGGGGTATAGGTAGCCGCCAAGGTGGTTTTACTGGGAGTAAAATTATCGCTACCACCACTCCAACTTCCTCCATCAGAACCAAAAACTCCACCAAATAATTTTATTGAATTTACACTAGCACATACTGTAGTATCGTTTGGTGCTTTTGGAGGGTTACTTACATTTGCATCTACCGATACGTCTTGTATAACATAGTTTGCGTTTGCGTTGATAATGTTGGCATACCACCAAGTATTGATGGTATTGGTATTGCCATAATCAGTTGCGGCATTATCGTTCCCTGCCCATAACCATTGGTGGCAACCTGATACGCTATTGCAACCAGCTAAATTTAGATTGTTAGGTGGCGTCGATGGTCCTATTTTAGTATCATCCCAAAATAAACGTGGCCTAGGCCCAGAAGGTCTTATCAAATCTACAATATAGCCATTTTTATTGCCTTCTACATCAAATAGCGGCATGTGGGTAAGCCCATTAAAATAATTGACTGCCAAAGGAACGCTTTCTCCTGCTTTCATCAAGTTTCCTTGCCCATCTTTACTATCCCACACGATACAATTGTCGCCAGGTTTTACTGTGGCAGGCAATATGCGGTCTCTAGTATTGGGTTGAAAACCCACAGGTGCCGAAAGGTCTAATAATATTTCCACATCACCAGCCTTATCTACCGATACATTGATACATCTTTTTTGTCCACAACCTGTTATGGTTACTGGTTTGGTAAGATTGCCAAAGCTACCAGTAGGGTAGCATGATATATCTGGTTCTGTAAGGAAAATTTTATATTGAGGATAGGTTTTTCTGCCTTGTGTCGATTGTCTGTCTTGAAAAGTATTTCCAGTGCTTTGAGTACCTGATTTATTTGCGGAAAGCACAAAGACATAAGGCTGCATACCATTAAAATCTATGGATGTCACTATGCCATCATCTGCATAAATAAACATTTTTCCCTCAAAAACATTATTAAAACTTCTAGTGCTAAACATCCAAGATTTTGACCATACTCTACCATTAATAGGTTGGTTAGCAGGACTAGCTACTGTAATATCAAATAGTTCAAAATCTCTTCTACTGCCTACATTGGTAAATTCTAAATAGTAATCACCCACATTTGCTGGCGAAAAACTAAGTGCATTGTATCCAGTAGCGCCAACTATGGCAGATGGCCCCGCTACAGCCTCGCTATGCTGGTTAATAAATCCAATACCACTGGTAGGTACATTTTGCTCGTTAAAAACCACATTGCCATTGATGTCTTTTATTCTAAATTTTACATCGCCATTCGATTGATTGAAGCCAAAATAAACCTTCTCATTTGGATTACAAATACTAATCATTAATCGTAGTTCACTTGGGCAGTCATAGGTAGCAAACGGACTCCATTGAGTATCTAAAACCAAATACCCTTTATCATTTTCATTCGGTCGAATTTGTTTTGTACCCTCGGCGTGAATTGCGGATTTAAAAAATACAATGCTTAGAAAAATAAATAGCAATTGCCTAAGTGAGATGGTCATGTTCGGAATATTATTTTTATTTGGAAATATACTCCAAATAATTTTATCTATGGCGTGTAACTGTCTAAGTGTTTTCATAGAATACAAAGTTTATATGAATATTTTTTATCAATAATTGATGTAATTAAAACATATTGAATTGACCTTCGTCTTTCTTTTTCTTCTGCACGGGTTCATGTTTTTGATGATTCATTTCGTTTAGCTTTTTCTCGTCTTCTAATCTTTTCTTCTCAATCATTTTTGAGGTGTCTTTTTTATGCTTTTTATTATATTCAATTATCCCATCTGCTTCATTGGCCAAATAATTATCTTTTAATTTGGCGTTTTTGGTTTCTTGATAGCTGTTTTTTTGATGGCTTTTACAGCTTAAAAGAAATATAAATGCAATTAAAAGAGAAGCAGTTTTCATTACTATGATTTTTTTAATGATACTCTAATTGAGTTCAGTTATTTCAAAATTATAATATAATTATTAACTTTTGGTTATTTTATGTACATCAATATTACGTGAACAACTTTTCAAGGTTAAAATAAACCCAAGAAATTTATCTACAAAAGTTATTTTACCTTAGATTGCTTGCGTTATTATTGTCATATTTTAGCCTTTACATTATACTTCTTTCTTTTTACTATTTCCATTATGAGCATAAAAAAAGCAATTTTCCCTGGTTCTTTCGACCCTTTTACCCTTGGTCATAGCAATATCGTATTCCGCAGTCTTGCGTTATTTGACGAGGTAGTGATTGGTATTGGCAACAACAGCTCAAAAGTTCGGTATTTTGAGCTAAACTATATGATTGCAAAGATTCAAGAAGTATTTAAAAATCACCCGCAAGTTTCGGTAATGGCTTTTGAAGGGCTTACCGCAGATTTTGCACAATCGCAAAACGCCAAATTCCTCATTAGAGGTCTTAGAAATACCACCGATTTTGAATATGAAAATACTATTGCTCAGGCAAACAAATACTTGTGGAAAGAGTTAGAAACTGTATTTCTTATTACCGATCCTTTACTGGCGTCTATTAGTTCCACACTCATCAGAGACATTCATAAGTATAAAAAGGATGTGAATAATTTTTTACCCTATCAGCTATAAAAAAACAATTCATATTATATAAATCAAACATTAATAGAATATAATTATCATTTTACAATTATATTTCTACCAACTTAACCCCACCATTTTACAAAATATTTTTTCTATTCGTGCGGTCAATTCGGCGGGCTTTCCTTCGTAATAATTGACGATAATTGAAAAGACCAGCGTTTGTTTACCAGTTACTTTTACTAAGCCAGTATATGCAGCAATCTTCGAGAGAGTACCAGTTTTTGCCCATATTTTACCTTCGGCTACGGTGCCTTTGCACAATTTATATAGTGTGCCAGATTCTCCAGAAATAGGCAGTGAAGATTGCAAATAATTAAACCAAGGTTGTTTTGCTGCATAGCCCAGCAATTGTGTAAACTGCAAAGTGGTAATGGTATTATTGGGCGATAAACCACTACCATCGTATAGATTCATTCCCGAAACAACAATTCCCTTCTTTGACCAATATTTTTTTACAGCAGCACAAGTAGAATCATAGTTTGTAGTGTTGCATAATTTTTTTCCTGCCGCTTTGAACAATGCTTCTGCATACAAGTTCATGCTTTGTAAATTGGTTACGTTGGTTATTTCTGCAAGGGTAGGAGATGAAATACTGGTTATCAAAGTTTTATTTTTAATATTAGAGTATTCTTTAAGATTAAAAAAAGCAATAGAATCGATGCCTAAAGTGGCAATATTCATAGTTGATAAATCATTTCTCAAAAAGTGAAGCAATTGCATACCAGGGCTTGGGTGTGCACCTTTTACCAATATGGTTTCTTTTTCATTTTTGGTTGCTACTGTACCTTGCATCAATATGGACGATGAATATGGGGTAGTATATATACAAGATTTGTCGCCCGAATTAGGTTTCCCCGACATTACCATATTGGTAATTTTAAAATCAGGTAACCTTGGTACTATAGCGATTACCTCGGCTAATGTGTTTATTTCTGTATTAGGCTTAAAAGTTACTTTAAACATATTGTCCATAAAATTGAGCGATGTACTTGCCGCACCATAATAATTGCCAATATCGCCCCAAGTCCAGTTGTTAGGCAAAGGCTGCAAATCGTCGATTGGTAAAGACACCACCAGATTTCCTTGTATTTTTTTTACTCCCCTGTCTTTCAGTTTTTCCGCTATCATTTTTGTAAGTGTATTGCCTATCCATGTAGTTTTAAACTTGTCGCTACCCAGTGTAGGATCACCATTGCCCTCCACGATTACATCTCCAATCAATACTCCATAGGCATCTAGATTGCCTGTAATAAATACCTTTGTTTCAAATTTATAATTTGCACCCAGTAAATCTAAGGCAGTAATGGTGGTGAGTAATTTTAGATTAGAAGCAGGAACCATAGACCTACTTTCATTTATTCCTATAAGTTTACTATTGGTCGCTAAATCTGCAATGCAAATAGAGAATTGGGAACTACTAAGCACAGAGTCGGTCACCAATAATTTATTCAAATAATTTTTAAAATTGATGAAAGATTTTACCGAATCTGCCTGTGCAAATAAGCCAATAGGATAAGACAAAACGATAAAAAAGAATAGAAATAAGTATTTTTTTTTCATAAAGAATGGCATTCTGCTAACTCGAAAATACTAATTTTGTATCAATAAGATACAAACATACTTTATGAGTAATTTCAATGAGTTTGATATAAAAGATTTACATTCCCAATTCAAACAAAAATTTTGGGATGGATTTCATGAGCCGAATTTAAAAAGTGATAAATATATTGAGCTTTGGAAGCAGTTAGAAATCAGTGATTATTGGTTAGCGGGGCCACTTTATGCGATGTACGAAAATGCAAATATAAATTATCTCTTTATAGATCAAAACCGCTTTGCCGATATAAATACCTTGGATGATTTTGTAGCATGGGCAAATGAAATTATCGACAATTTTAAACAAGGGATAGCTAAAGTGCCAGCAGAAAAACAAGTAGAGCAAGATGATTTGAATTTATTACAATACCAAATACATATCAAATTAGAATTGATAGCACTTGCTTCCCAAATTCAATTAAAAAAAACAGGCTTTAAGCTGAATTAGGTATAATATCTTACATCTTTCATACATTAAATTAGATGTTTAAACATGTAATTGTTTTACAGCTATTTTGGGCGAACTAATCTATTCTACTTTAATCAGAAATTTTGTATCTGAGCACATTTTAGTACTATGGTATATTAAAAAAAAGTTTCTTTTCAACTTACTTCTCCTTCTATCTCCTTGTAAAACCCTCTCAAATTTTATTTTTATAACCTCATCTTACTTTAACAATATTTCAAAGCAATAACTGTTACTATTTGCTATCGTTAATAGGAATAGTTTTACTAAAAAAAATACCATGAGCGATTACAAACCCGATATGATAATGCTGGTAGACGATAGTGATACAGACAACTTCATTAATAGAAGGGTGATTGAACTATCTAAATTTACTACTCAAATAGTAGTAAAAGATTCGGGAAGAAGTGCTTTAGAATATTTAGAATCTCATGTACACCAACCAGAAAAATTACCTAACCTTATATTTTTAGATATTAATATGCCCATAGTTGACGGGTTTGTTTTTTTGTATGAATTTGAATGTTTTCCAGATGAAATAAAAAATCATTGCAAAATAATTATTCTTTCTAGCTCCAATAGTAAAAGAGATATAGACAGAATAATAGACAACAATCACGTGATAGATTTTATTACCAAACCACTTTCACTAGAGGCAATTGCTAGTTTAAAAAATAGTAAAATAATAGCGGATAAAATTTCTCGACCCTTAGGAAGATAATATTATTTTTTTCAATGCAGAGGGTTTTATATTTTAACACAGTATCATTCAGTCAAGCTCCAATTAATTTATTATTAAAAATGTGAATAAGGTTATACAATAAATGCTTGATAATAATTAGCAGATACGTAATTTTGTTGATTAACCGTAGGCAATGAATATTTTTAAACTCATTATTTTCTTATCTGCAATAATACTGCTGAGTAGGTGTAATTATAATAAAAAAGAGGAAGTGGGTCGTGAAGAACTTGCTTTCAAAGACGCACTATACCCAGAATTAAATTCACTCAATGACGCTATCGAAGACGATGATAATAATGCTGAACTTTACTACAAAAGAGCAAAAGTATATCTCAAAATAGGTCAAAAAAATCTAGCCCTTGCAGATGCCAACAAAGCCATACAATTTGATAACCTAAAAGCCCCATATTACTTTCTGTTGGCTCATATTTATCAAAAGACAAACAAACCTACCCTAGCACTCAATGCTGCAAAAAAATGCGAAGCTTTGCATTGGCAAAATGGCGAGCTACCTATATTATTTGCACAAATTTATTGGGAGCTAAAAGATTTAATAAATACACAATTGTATGTAGAGAAAGCAAAAGTCGCAGCACCCAATCATGCCGCCATAGATGTACTACAAGGTAGATTGTTACAACAAAGCGGCGATTCTATAGCCTCGCTAAAATATTATTTTTTAGCTTTAACCAAAGATGCAAAAAATGAAGATGCCCTTATCGAGCTATCCCTTGCTTATGACCGCCAAAAAAAGGAAGATTCGGCAATGGTATTTGTGTTGAAAGGAATCAACGCAAATGTTTTAAATCCATTTTTTCAATTTCAAATGGGAAATTTGTTGGCAAAAAATCATCAGGAAGCAGCAGCTATAGAGTGTTATTTTAATGCGATTAGAATCGATTCAAGCCATTATTTGTCTAGTTTAAAAATTGCAGATCAATATCTTCGTACTGGAAATGATATCGAAGCATTGAAGTGGTATGTATTTACTTTAAAATACACACCAAATTTGGTACACGCTAATATGGAAACGGCTACTCTACTTGAAAAATTAGGTAAAAATCGTGAGGCACTTCCTTATTATAGAAACATAACTGTAATAGACCCCGCAAATGTTAAAGCCAAAACAGCTTACGAAAGATTGATTCTTTTATACCCTGTAGATATTCCACATGTACCTGTTTTAGATACCATTAAGACTTTTGTAAACCCAGATTCTATAATACCTGTAGCCCCACCCGATACTGGTAAAACAATCAAGAGGAAAAGAAAAATTCCTACTGTAAAAACAGAAGTCATGGAGATAAGCAACGATATTCCATTGGTAGAAGAGCCGCCCTTGGTTGAACCACTTATAGAAACCACTGTAAGCCCTACACCAGAAACACTCGAAAATACTAATAATCCTTTGCAATCGAAAAAGAAAAAAAGAATTTTTGGTAAAAAAAATAAACAAGATACCATTCAATAATATGATTAAAATAACACTTCCCGACGGTACCGTTAGAGAATATACTAAAGGTGCAACCGCTATGGACATAGCACTTAGCATCAGCGAGGGACTGGCTAGAAATGTATTGGCTGCAAAAGTGAATAGTGAAGTATGGGATGCCACTCGCCCTATAGAAAATGATGCGAAAGTACAATTACTCACCTGGAACGATTCAGAAGGTAAATCTACCTATTGGCATTCTAGTGCACACTTACTTGCGGAGGCTTTAGAGGCCTTATATCCTAACGTAAAATTCGGGATAGGTCCAGCTATAGAAAATGGGTTTTATTATGATGTAGATTTCGGCGATAAATCGCTTTCTGTGGAAGAATTCAAGGCCATAGAAGATAAATTTATGGAATTGGCAAAATTAAAAAATGCCTTTCAACGCACAGCGGTATCTAAGGCGGAAGCCATCGCCTATTTTACCGAAAAAAATGACCCATATAAACTAGAATTAATTGATGGTTTAGAAGATGGCAAAATCACATTTTATACCCAAGGCAATTTTGTGGACTTGTGCCGAGGGCCGCACATACCAGACACTGGAAGTATCAAGGCTGTGAAGTTGCTCAACGTTGCGGGTGCGTACTGGCGGGGCGACGATAATAATAAGCAACTGACCCGTATTTATGGCATCACATTTCCCAAACAAAAAGAACTGACCGATTATCTTACTTTGCTAGAAGAGGCCAAGAAAAGAGACCATCGTAAACTGGGTAGAGAACTGGAATTGTTTATGTTTTCAGAAATGGTTGGTGGTGGCTTGCCGCTATGGCTGCCCAAAGGCAACATGGTGCGTGAAAGGTTGATGACCTTTATGAAAAAGCTGTTGGTACAAAATCAATATCAACTAGTAGCAACTCCACATATTGGTAATAGTGTATTGTACAAAACATCGGGACACTATGAAAAGTATGGTAAAGATTCTTTTCAACCTATTCGCACACCGAACGAAGATGAAGAATTCATGCTTAAACCCATGAACTGCCCTCATCATATTGAGATTTATAAATTTAAACCACATTCTTACAAAGAATTACCAATTCGATATGCAGAATTTGGTACAGTATATCGCTATGAGCAAAGTGGCGAGCTTCATGGATTGACTCGTGTACGTGGCTTTACACAAGACGATGCACATATTTTCTGTGCACCCGACCAAGTGCAAGAAGAGTTTATGAAATTAATAGATTTGGTATTGTTTGTTTTCAGAGCACTTGGTTTTACAGATTATACTGCACAAATTTCTTTGCGTGACCCAGAGAATAAAGCCAAATATATTGGTACAGACGATAATTGGGAAAAAGCCGAAAAAGCCATTATTGATGCCTCAATTGCTAAAGGTTTGACAACCGTAACAGAATTAGGCGAGGCAGCTTTTTATGGCCCCAAGCTAGACTTCATGGTCAAAGATGCACTAGGTAGAAAATGGCAATTAGGAACAATACAAGTAGATTACACCTTGCCAGAGAAATTCAAACTTGAATATATTGGTTCTGACAACCAGAAACACCGCCCTGTAATGATACACCGAGCACCATTTGGTTCACTCGAAAGATTTATAGCCGTACTTACTGAACATTGTGCTGGCAATTTTCCACTTTGGCTATCGCCCGAACAAATTGCAGTTTTGCCAATTTCGGAGAAATATCATGATTATGCCCAAAAAATATTCAAAGATTTGGAAGGGGCAGACATATTGGGTTCAATAGATGATAGAGATGAGAAAATAGGTAGAAAAATACGAGATGCAGAAGTGAAAAAAGTACCTTTTATGCTGATAGTAGGAGAGAAAGAACAAGAAGATAATACTGTATCCATTCGCCGACATGGTCAGGGTGATATGGGAAGTATGAGTATAGAAGCCTTCAAAACATTCTTTTCAAAAGAAATTCAAGAGGAATTGGGTGAAAAATAGTTTGAGAAAATTTTAATATCCAATAAAAATGTAGATATTTGCAACTTTGTTTGTAAATAGTATCAGAGTATTTAAACATTAAGGAGGAAATAAAATCTTAGAATGGCATTACAAAGAGGGCCTCGTGGGCCAAGAACACCAAGGGTTGTGGAAGAACCCTACCGAATTAATGACAAAATTAAAGTCGCTAAAGTACGTGTAGTTGGTGAAAATATTACCATTGGCGTTTACAGTATTCAAGAGGCTATAGAAATAGCTAAATCTGTGAACTTGGATTTAGTAGAAATTTCTCCCAATGCCGACCCTCCAGTTTGTAAAGTAATTGATTATTCAAAATTCAAATACGAACAAAAGAAAAAACAAAAAGAATTAAAGTCAAAAGCTCACAAAGTAGTGGTTAAAGAAATTCGTTTTAGCCCCAATACCGAGCAGCACGACTTTGATTTTAAACTAAAACATGCTACTGAATTTTTGAAAGAAGGTTCAAAAGTTCGTGCTTATGTACATTTTGTAGGCAGGTCGATTGTATATAAAGAAAGGGGCGAAATACTGTTGCTAAAGTTTGCAACAGCTCTAGAAGACTTAGCCAAAGTAGAAGAGATGCCTAGATTAGAGGGTAAAAGAATGTACATTATTCTTACTCCCAAAGGTACAGTAAAAAAGTAAAATGTTTAATTAATATATATAATGCCAAAAGTTAAAACTAAATCTGCAGCGAAAAAAAGATTTAAATTGACAGGTACAGGCAAAATCAAAAGAAAGCACGCTTTCAAAAGCCACATCCTGACCAAAAAATCTACAAAAAGGAAGAGAAATCTTACGCACACAGGCCTTGTTAGCAAAGCTGACACAAACAATGTTAAAGCAATGTTAAAAATCTAACATTACGCTTTTTCGAGGTTAAATTATTGTACAACCCGATTTCAGGTATAAAGATTCTATATTAAGAACACCGGAAGTCAAAAACAAAGACAGAAATGCCAAGATCAGTCCCGTCGGTAGCATCCCGACAAAGAAGAAAAAAAGTACTTAAAGCCGCAAAAGGATATTTCGGCCGTAGAAAAAACGTACACACAGTAGCAAAAAATGCTGTTGAAAAAGGCATGGTATATGCCACACGTGATAGAAAACAAAAGAAAAGAGAATTCAGAAGCCTTTGGGTGATGAGAATTAACGCCGCAGTAAGAGAATTTGATTTGTCATATTCTAAATTTATGGGCTTAGTTCACAAAGCAGGTTTAGAATTAAATAGAAAAGTACTTGCCGATTTGGCAATGAACGACCCTATGGCTTTTAAAGCTATTGTAAATTCTGTAAAATAAATTATATCTAATTATTTAGAGATAAATTAAACTAGTAAAAAAAGCGACTATCGATAAAATTGGTCGCTTTTTTTGTGACATACATTTTATAAAAGACCCAAAATTGCAAACAAAAAAATCCAAGTACCGAAAAATACTTGGATTTTTTGTTCTAGAAAAAGTTTGAATTAAGCTTCTAATGCCGCAACACCTGGCAATGTTTTACCTTCCATATACTCTAGCAATGCACCGCCTCCAGTAGATACATAAGATACATCATTTCCAAAACCTAAGTTATTGATTGCCGATGCAGAGTCACCCCCGCCAATCAATGAAAATGCTCCTTTTTTAGTGGCTCTAACTACCGCCTCGGCAACAGAAAATGTGCCATGTGCAAAGTTTGGGAATTCAAAGACTCCAGTAGGTCCATTCCATAACACTGTTTTGGAATTTTCTATTACATCGCTAAATTTTTTGATAGATTCTGGACCTATGTCTAATCCCATCCAACCATCAGGAATAATGATTCCTGTGTTCAATTTTCGTTCGCTATCGTTGCTAAATTCTTTTGCAATCATATTGTCCACGGGCAACATCAGGTTTACCCCTTTTTGTTTGGCTATTTCTATTACTTTTAAGGCGGTAGGTATTTGATCTTCTTGTAACAATGATGTTCCTACAGAGCCACCTAGTGCCTTAAAAAATGTATAAGCCATGCCACCAGCAATAATAAGATTGTCAACTTTGCTAAGTAGTGTTTCTATAATCAATATTTTATCTGAAACCTTAGAACCACCCATAATGGCTGTAAATGGCTTGTCGGCTTTCTCCAATACTTTTTTTGCATTGTCTAGTTCGGCTTGCATTACATAGCCGCAAACTTTGTCTTTGAAAAATTTAGCAATTACAGCAGTAGAGGCGTGTGCTCTGTGTGCAGTACCAAAGGCATCGTTTACATACACATCGCCTAACTTTGACAATTTTTCTGCAAAGGCTTCATCGCCTTTTTCTTCTTCTTTATAAAATCGTAGGTTTTCTAAAAGCAAAATTTGACCTGGTTGTAGCGAGGTTGCAAGGGCTGTAGCATCTGCACCAATACAATCATTTGCAAATTTGACTTCTGTTTTGAATGCTTCATTAAGGTAAGCGACGATATGTCTTAATGATGATTTTTCTTCTGGGCCAGCTTTAGGCCTTCCTAAGTGTGACATAAGTATGGCACTACCACCATCTTTCAATATTTTATTGATTGTAGGTATTACTGCTTTAAGTCTAGTGTCGTCTGTAATGTGGTTGTTATCGTCAAGTGGTACGTTAAAATCAACTCTTACAAGCGCTTTTTTGCCAGCAAAATTAAAAGTGTCTAAAGTTTTCATTAATTGTGTATTAAAAATTTAAAATTTATATTATTTCCAATAAAAAAAGGCAGTTTATAGAACTACCTTTTTTTGAATTTTTGATGCGATTACTCGCCGTGCATCCAAGCTTTCTTGCCGAGTAGTACTTCTTCTGTTTCTCTATTGTCGGGGTCATCTACACAGCAATCTACAGGACAAACGGCAGCACATTGGGGCTCTTCGTGAAAACCCATACACTCGGTACATTTATTGGAAACTATATAGTAAAACTCGTTTGAAACTGGTTCTTGTAGTGTTTTTGCATCCATCATAGAACCGTCTTCTAGTTCTATTTGTGTTAATTTTGTACCACCTGCAAAATTCCATTCTGCCCCACCTTCATATATTGCGGTATTTGGGCATTCTGGTTCGCAAGCCCCACAGTTGATGCACTCATCTGTTATTATGATAGCCATAGCTTTATTTTCATTTATATATTACAAATGCGAAATTACAGCATTTTGTTTTTTATTCAAACCTATTTATAGAAAAATACAATTCCGAATGTCTAATTATATTTTAAAGGTGAACAAAAACTCAATTTCTTAAAATTACACATCCCAGCTATAGAAATTGTGGTCGCTATCTTTTGAAAATCCAGTTGCGATGTATAGTAAATTGGCAATGGAATTCGACTTTTCGGTTTCTAGCATTATTCCGCAACTATGGGTTTCTATGACCAATTCTTTTGCCTTTTCTATCAATGCTTTTGATATTCCTTGCCCACGGTAATTGGGCATTACAAATAGGTCATTGAGTAACCAAAGTTTTTTCATTCTTGTGGATGAAAATAAAGGATATAATTGCACAAATCCTTTAATTGAAGTCTCATTTTCGGTGACTATATAGATGACGGAATCTTTATTGGTAAGTCTTTGTTCTAAAAAATGGTAAGCCGCATCTACATCAGAATCTTTTTTATAAAATACTCTGTAGGCATCGAAAGCAGTTACAAGAGCAGGCAAATGTTCAAGGGTTGCTTTTATTATGAGCATCGTTTGTTAATAAAATAATTAGTCAATCTTTTGTTAAAGATATTGGTTTTAAATGTTCCAAGCTAAAGCTATTGGGCAAATAATTTGAATACGACTTGGCTTAAAACCAAGTTTACAAATGATATAATTAAAAAAATAAAATTATTAAAAATTACAATATTAATGCTTGAAAAATAAAGGTTTAATAGTAGTAAAAAAAGCATATCAAAAATAAAATAGGAATAATGAATTAACTTATTTGAAATGATTCTAAATAAAAACTATATTTGAGTGTTATTTTTAATTAATCTAAATAAGAACAAAGTTGAATTTTATGAAAAATCAAATACTCATTTCTTCTGTATTACTTTTTCTCTTTATCTCTGCCTGCAAAAAGAAAGATCCAGAACCTGTTGATTATTCTCCATTGAAGAAATCAGTGGTCGCTCAATACGGTGTGGTCGTTTACAATACTTACTTAGATGCTTACAAAAATGCTTTAGTTTTTAAGGAAATGGTAAATGAATTTGTGGCCAATCCTACAGAGATGGGGCTTGAAAATCTGAAAACATTTTATGGAACAAAGTTAAGAGTACCTTATAACCAAACAGATGCTTTTCGTTTTTACGGCGGACCAATTGATAATGCTGTAGATGGAAAAGAAGGAGAAATAAATAGTTGGCCTCTTGACGAGGGTTATATTGATTATGTAACTGATGCAAAAGACGTGCGAATTGACTCTGGTATAGTGAATAGTGTTTCATTGATGCCAGTCATTAGTAAAAAGTCGCTCTCTGAATTTAATGATAAAGTTTCTGAAACCACCTCTACTACTGGCTACCATGCTATTGAGTTTTTATTATGGGGACAAGATTTGTATCAAAATAGTCCAGGCAGAAGACCCTATACTGATTATGTTATTGGTTCTGGAGGAACAGCAAAAAATCAAACCCGTAGGGGACAATATTTAAAAGCGGTGACAGAATTATTGGTTGACGATTTGCAATTTACACTTAATGCATGGTTGCCTAGTGCTAACAATTACAGAGCAACTTTTGAAAACCAAAACCCTGATATTTCTTTACAATTGATATTGACTGGGCTAGGAAGATTTACAAAAGGGGAATTGTTTGGCGAACGTTCGCTTACTTTTTATAATAGTTTGGATCAAGAAGATGAGCATTCTTGTTTTAGCGACCTCACTACTACAGATTTGCAAATGGGGCAGCAGGGCATTATCAATGTTTATTATGGCAAATACACTACTACCAACGGCGAAGTATTTGATGGCACAGGGCTAAATGAATTGGTTGCTGCTATCAACAGCGATTTAAATAACGCTACCATGGCCGATTTGGAAAACACGAGAGTGGAAACGAATGCTATACCAGCTCCTTTCGACAATAATACGAAAGATATTAATCCTATTGGCTGGGCACAAATAAAAAAAGCTGTAGATAAAGGTTATGTACAAGCAGATGATTTTGTAAAAATAGCTCAAGCCTTAAAATTATCATTGGTTTTATAATATGCATTTGAAAATCAGTATGAAGAATACAAGATACTTTTTCTTTCTTTGCTTCATGGCGACTTTGGTAGTTAGCTGTCACAAAGACCCCAAAGAAGCCGTAACACCTACTACGAACTATGAAAATGGGGAAGAATTGAGTGCTGGAGTAAACGGAACTGTTTTTGATGAATCTGTAAATGCTTTTAACAATGCTATTCCTGGGTTAAATTTTGACGATAATTCTAAATTTGTTGTTGGCAATTCCTTAAATAGAAATAACTGGGTAATTGCACCTTCTTCAACTACAGGAAGAGATGGATTGGGCCCCATGTTCAACGCAAACTCTTGCTCTGGATGTCACCCGTTAGATTCCAGAGGTCGCCCGCCTTTGTTTCCTACGGAAGGGCTTACCTCTATGGTGGTGCGATTAAGTATTCCGGGCACTACCATTCATGGCGAACCCATGCCACTGCCCAACTACGGCGACCAACTGAATACAAAAGGCATTCACGGCATACCACCTGAAGGAAATGTAACGGTGAATTATGAAGAACTGGCTGCCATGTTTGACGATGGTGGCAAGTACAGTTTAAGAAAACCCACCTATCAATTTACAGATTTAGGTTATGGGGCATTTCCTTCCGATGCAATGTTTTCGCCTAGAATAGCACCTAAGATGACAGGTGTGGGTGTGCTGGATGGAATAGAAGAATTGGATATATTGAGCTACGAAGACCCCAATGATGCAAATAATGACGGTATATCTGGCAGGGCAAACAAAGTATGGGATGCAGAAAAAAACAAACATGTAATAGGTAGAGTGGGCTGGAAAGCCAATCAGCCCAATGTACGACACCAAGTGATGCATGCTTTACTGGGCGATATTGGAATTACTTCTAGCTTGTTTAATGAAGAAAGTTTATTTGGCGTACAAAAAGAAAAATATGGTAATTTGCCCACGGGGGGTAATCCCGAAATTTCTGATACAGCTTTGTCGCAACTAGTTTACTACACTTCGGCACTTGCAATGCCCGCTAGAAGAAATGTAAAAGATGCAGAAGTGCTAAAAGGCAAAGTGCTGTTTGCTGAAACAGGATGTGTAAAGTGCCACCGCCCCAAATATGTAACAGGCACACACCCCGAGGTAGTTCAATTATCCAATCAAGTAATATACCCCTACACCGACTTACTGCTGCATGACATGGGCATAGGGCTTGCCGATAATAGACCAGACAATCAAGCTACAGGAAATGAGTGGCGTACTGCCCCGTTGTGGGGATTGGGCTTGAGCAAAATTCAAGGCAATTATTATTTGTTGCACGATGGTAGAGCAAGAAGTATTGAAGAAGCCATATTATGGCATGGAGGAGAGGCCGCTAACGCCAAAAGCTCTTTTGTCTCGATGCCAGAGGCCAAACGAAAACTGTTGATTAAATTTCTAGAGTCGCTGTAACATTAATTTTTTATTAAACCTTATGCAATCTTTTATAAAATATTTCTTCATTAATATCCTCTTTTTTAGCTTTATATTATTGAATTGCAAAGATAAAGACAAAGCTCCAGAGCCAAAATACAATACCAGTACAATGCTAGAAAATATAGGTAGAAATATCATATTACCTTATTATGATTCCTTAAAAATCAATGCCGACAATCTCAATTCGGTAGTAGAAAGTTTTGTATTAAACCCAAATGAAACGACTCTGATAAAAGTACAGACAGC
This sequence comes from Cytophagales bacterium, assembly GCA_013297765.1. Lineage (GTDB taxonomy): Bacteria > Bacteroidota > Bacteroidia > Cytophagales > Cytophagaceae > REBA01. Next base: position 17,146 of record JAAFID010000056.1, read on the forward strand.
TTGGAAAATGACATCGCTAAGCTGGGCTAAGGCAGAGATGGTTAATTTTGGGCCTGCCGATTTGGAATTATTGACGGATGTGAATTTAGACGATTGGCCTACCAATACCACAATGATTGAAAGTAATATTGCCAATCAAAAAACATTTTCGGGTACTAATACCAAAGGACTACCAGCGTTGGAATATTTATTATTTAGCAAAACCAACGACAATGCTAGCATAGTTGCTAGCTTCATTGGTAGCGATATACCATCTGTCTCTAGGAAAAATTATTTGAAACAAGTTGCCGAAAATATATCATTTCATAGCAACCAAATTTACCAAGCTTGGTCTCCATCTGGAAGAAATTATTTGAATACTTTCATTGCCGCTACAGGCAGCGACATCAATGGCTCTACAGGACTTTTGGTCAATGCCTTGGTGAAGAAACTAGAAGAAATGATTAATAAAAAGATAGGTCTTCCTATTGGTAAAATAGGTTCATCCACAGTATTGCCCAATGCTGTACAAGCCAATATCAGTAACTATTCTAAAGCTATTTTGCTCGCCAATATAAATGCTTTACAGACCCTTTATGTTGGGGCTGGTGGTGAGGGTTTAGACGATAATTTGAATTTTGTGAAGGCCGATTATTATGGTAGTCCACTTTCAGCAACTATACTTTCTCGAATTTTGGAAATGAAAAAAGCGATTCAAAATTTGACAGAACCATTGTCTGAAAATATTTCATCATCTACTGAACCAGCAAACACAGTATGGACTGCAGGCAAAAAACTGCTGATTGTGATGAAAGTAGATATGCCTTCTCAGTTAGGCGTTTCTATTACTTTTAGTTCTAATGATGGGGATTAACCCCTGTTTTATTTCTATGTATTTGCTCTACAAGCCAGTATCTATAGCACCACTGGTGGTATTTCGTGTCGTATTTGGACTGTTGATGTTTGCCAGCACCATTCGTTTTGCAGCCAATGGATGGATAAAAGATTTTTACCTTACGCCTACATTTCATTTTAAATTTTATGGATTTGAATGGGTAGCACTTCCTGCAAATTCTATTGGGGTGTATGCTATTTTTATAATTATGGGCTTAGCCGCATTGTGTGTGGCTTTGGGGGCATTTTACAG
>JAAFID010000057.1 GCA_013297765.1 Cytophagales bacterium
ATTCATAAGTAGCCAAATCAAAAAAGGCATTGTCACCATTTTTTAGCATTTCTTCAAATTTACGAATGGTATTTTTGCCTTGTGCTCTGTTGTTATTTTTTGCCATTAATTTTATTTACGGTTCACAGGTCTGGTCTGTTAGGTACACTCGGTACTTACAATCGCTATCGCCTACTAAAATACGTTATTAATTTTGGTTTTTTTAAATGATTGTACATTATTCAACTTTATTTTTTTGAAATATGTAATTTCCAATGGGGAAAATGAATATTAGGCAATCTACCTTTTTAAGTTTGTCTATTTTTTACAAATTGCATTTTTAGAAATTTACCATGGAAAAACAATTGCTTTACGATTTCTTGGGCACTATGTCTGCCGAGATAATAGGACGTGGAAAGCGCATTTTTTTAAATACCAATAAGGTTGCTCAAATTGAACAAGGCGATGGCTCGTCAAAATTTTTGGTAGACAGCGAGGGCAATACCTCAACAAGATATACCGTAGTGCTAGAACTGAAAAACGGAAATGTGACAGCAAAATGCAATTGTGCATATTACAAACAGAATGGCGACCCTTGCAAACACATCAGTGGCGTAGTACAGCACTTGCTCAATAACAGCAAGGGAAAGGCAGAAATAGTATATAGCCCTATACAAAACGTAGAAAGTTTAATTTTCAATTCCCAAAATATAGTTCTTCCCCTAGAGCCCATCACTAGAGCATTTGTAGAAAAATACAGCAACGCTGAAAATATTAAAAAAGTAAACCGCAATTTTGAGTTTTTTGGTGGTGGTGCAAGGCTTGAACAGGCATGGCAGGGAGAAATAAGTGGTGAAGTGTATGAGAATGGTACATATCAACAAAGGTATAAGGTAAGTGTAAAAGCAGCAAACAATCATTTGTACCTTTCATGCACTTGTAAGCAAACCAATGTGGCACTTTGCATCCACAAGCATACTTTTTTTGCAATTCATTACAAAGGAATTTAAAGATCCAAATATATTGCTGCAGCAACCAACAAAAGCAGAGGCTACCGAGGCTGTGCTGGCCGAGTATGGTTTTTCTAGCTCGGATGCCAATATTGAAAAATATTTTTCATTTGAAATGCGGCATGGAAAACTAGAAGCAATTCCCAAACACAAAGGCTTGCTGAAAAAGACCACACTAAAAAATTTACATGAAGGTCTTAGTAAATCGCTAAACCCTATAGAAATCATTGATAAGAAAAAAGGTGACGAGCAAGCGGTAGCATTTCTTTTTGGGAAACAATATTATGAAACAGAACCCAGTATATCAGTAATACAAGGCAATAAAAGCAGTAAAACCGAGGCATTATCTACCAACATAGTGTTACGTGAACAGGCCTTATACAAAGATTTAAACTTGGCAGAATTTACAGATAATCAGAAATTAATAAATGATAAAATAAAAAACATTTATAAAAAACTACCTAAGAATGCAGATGGATATAGTAAAATGAACCTAATACAGCACTACCATCAACTATTGAGCGAGATGGTAGTGTTGCTAGAAAATGAAATGGTGTATTTTTCCTCAGAGGGTGACGATTTTAGAAAAAGTAGTTTAGAAAAAGTAACTATAGCCAAGGAAGCCCCTAAGTTGGTTTTCAACCTAGTTCAGCAATCTCCTTTCATTGTGCTGACCTTTGATTTTCAAATAAAGGGTGTTTCGGCCAATAACTTGATTATAGAAAATAGAAACGACTATTTTTATAAAGTCGGCAGTGAATTACATTTTTTGCAATCTGCTGCAGACATGGCTTATATTGACCAGTTTGCCAAAGTTAATGAGGTAAGCATACACGAATCAGAATGTGAAATTTTTTTAAAAAATATAGTATTACCATTGACTAAAAATTATAGGGTGGACATGAAATTGAAAAATAAAATTATCACAAAAAATGCTAGTGATTTAAAATTCAATATTTACCTCAGCGAACAAGGTAATTTTTTGCTCATCAAGCCTATGGCGGTTTATAGCGAGGGCGAGGTAGAATTGTTTTCAAAGGAAATACTATTAAATACTTCAGAAAAGACCTATATCCAGTACGATAGAGACCATGTACAAGAAAAGGAAATGAGGGATTTTCTATTGCCATTGCATCCCGATTTCCACAAACAAGAAGATAGAGGATTTTTCTATGTTCACTTCGACAAAATATTTGAAAAAGGCTGGTATTTTAATTTTTTTAATGAAATAAGAGCTAAAGGCATCTCCATTTTTGGGCTGGATAAATTAAAGAAAGTAAACTACTCGCCCTACAAACCCTCGGTGGTGAGCAAAATTAGTTCGGGAATTGATTGGTTTGGCGTGGATATGCAAGTTAGCTTTGGCGACCAGCTGGCATCTCTTAAAGACATTCAAAAAGCACTTTTTAAAAAGGAAAAATATGTACAGCTAGGCGATGGTTCTATAGGCATGCTGCCTGAAGAATGGGTAGAAAAGTACGCACACTTACTACGCACTAGCGAAATAGACAAAGAAGGCAACCTAAAAGTATCTAAACTTCACTTCAATATTCTAGATACTTTGATGATGGAAAGTGACCAAACAGAATTACTGCAAGAGCTAGAAGACAAGAAACGAAAGTTACTTCAATTTGATAAAATTCAATCGCATGCAATACCTGCTGGGATTGCTGCCTCGCTGCGGCCATACCAACTAGAGGGCTACAACTGGCTGATGTTTCTAGACGAGTTTGGCTGGGGAGGTTGCCTAGCAGACGATATGGGTTTGGGAAAAACGCTACAAATGATTTGCTTTTTGAAAAAACAAATAGAATTGCACCCAACAAAAACTAACCTTGTGGTACTGCCCACTACGCTTATTTTTAACTGGAAAAGGGAATTGGAAAAATTTGCACCAGATGTCGCTTTTCTAGACTACACAGGCTTTTCAAGAAACAAAGAAACAGTCAATTTTAAAGAATACAATCTGATACTTACCACATACGGACTAGTTATTAACGATATAGAACTGTTGAGAAAAACAACTTTTAACTATGTGGTATTGGACGAATCGCAAGCCATAAAAAACCCCAATTCGCAACGGTTTAAAGCAGTCTGCTTGTTAAAGTCAAAAGGCAAAATTGTAATGACGGGTACGCCAGTGGAAAACAATACATTTGACCTATATGCTCAAATGAGTTTTACCAACCCAGGTTTGCTGGGCAATGTGACCCATTTCCAAAATCATTTTTCTACACCTATTGATAAAAATGCCGACCAGTCTGTAGCACAAACTTTGCGAAAATTAATTACCCCTTTTATGCTACGCCGCACCAAAGAGCAGGTGGCAAAAGACCTGCCCGACAAAACTGAAGATATTTTGATGTGCGAAATGAAAGAGCAGCAACGCAGAGTGTACAATACTTTTAGGGACAGCTACCGAGAAATGATTATGAATAAAATTGATGTAGATGGGCTAGGCAAATCGAGTATGGTGGTGTTAGATGCGATATTGAAACTACGCCAAATATGCAACTCGCCAGCATTGCTTAACACAGAAGAAGATTATGGGCAATCGTCTATAAAAATAGAAGAATTAATGCGACAATTGACCGAAAAGACTGGCAACCATAAAGTGTTGGTATTTTCTCAATTTACCAAAATGCTTAAATTGGTAGAGCAGGAGTTGGTAAAAGAAAATCTCCAATACGTGTACCTAGATGGGCAAACGGCACAAAAGCAACGAGAAGAAAAAGTACAAATATTCAAAGAAGAAGATACCGTAAGGGTATTTTTAATCAGTTTGAAAGCAGGTGGGGTTGGCCTTAACCTTACAGAGGCCGACTATGTGTATTTGATAGACCCTTGGTGGAATCCAGCAGTAGAGGCACAAGCGATAGACCGTACCCACCGCATAGGGCAAACCAAAAAGGTATTTGCCTACAAAATGATTTGCAAAGACACTATCGAAGAAAAAGTATTGCAGTTACAGCAAAACAAAAAACGTGTTGCAGCCGACATCATCAGTACTGAGGCTTCTTTTTACAAGCAACTAGACAAAACCGATATCATTGATTTGTTTAGTTGAGAAATGTAAAACTGTCTCAAATTACAATGATAGTCTTGACGACCATACCAATGTATTTGACAAGATTACGATACCCAATATTATATAAAGTCTATTAAATATTTACAATTAAATTACAAAGGTTTTTACCTATACAATTTTCGATTTTAAAAGTATCCATCAATTGATTATATAAAGTCCATTAAATATTTGCAATTTATTTAGAGAAAATTTTTCATATACGTTTGTTTATATGGAAAATATATGAAGTCTATTTTTAATAATAAATTAGACTTTATATAGATAAACTAGCTTCATCCTGAAACAAGATAACGCTATTGAGTTCCCGTTCTTCTTGAAGTTTTTTTTAAAACATCTACTTTATCTGCTCTATCTTTCGCTTCTGGATAAAATCCTTGCCCTTTCTGAAACGTCAATCCAATACTTTTTAAAATATTGTAAATCTGTGCCTTTTTATACTTAATTTTATAGTTTTTCTCTACCCAATCTATTAGTAATAAACCAGTCCAAGTTGCACTATTATAACCATGCTCTGAAGGGCTTGTATTCAAAAGTATGGTTTTGATGTTGTTTTTTTGCAATACACTTAATTTTGAGTTTCTACCTGGTTTTACTTTATCAATTAGCGCTTCGACACCGCCCTCATTGAGTTTGTTTACCCAGTTGCAAATGGACTTAAAGGATGTTTCATAATAATCTTGAAGGTCTTTGGGTTTTTTGCCCATAGAAACTTGGTAGCATGCGTAAAGCCTTACTCCTTGTTGAAACTTTTCATCTTTTTTTAATAAAGATTTTAATTCTGCCGATGTGTAATTCTTTATGGTTAATGGTGCTCTGCTCATAAAGTAAATATACTAATTCTATTTGTAATATAAATTAGACTTTATAAAATAGAAAAGGTGGGTTATTTGAACATTCAAACAACCCACCTTTTCTATTTTATTTTCTCACTAAAAACTGATTCAAATAAGCCAGTTGATAAACAATTGCATTGCTCCAGTATTCCCAACTGTGGTTTCCTGGGCGTTCTACATATTCGTGAGGTATTTTTTCATGCACCATTCTGCGGTGTAGCTCTCTGTTTTCTTCTATCAAGAAATCCTCTGTACCGCAATCAATATAATAGTGAAGGTTAGCTTCTTTTAATTTGGGGGTGTTGAATACGATAGAATGTTTTTTCCATAAAGCTTCATTGGTTTTAAAGTCGCCTAATCTTTTCGGTACGTCAAAACCATCATTTCCCGATTCAAAACCTAGTTTCCACATATCTACTGCACCGCTCATACTGCCAGCCGCCACAAACTTTTCTGCATTTCGGCTGGCTATATAAAGTGCACCATGACCACCCATGCTTAATCCTGTAATGATGCGACCGCCCTTGTTGGCAATGGTTCTATACTTTGCATCTATAAAGGTGAGTAGTTCATTTGCTAAAAAAGTTTCGTATTGATAACTCGGATCTATTGGGCTATCCAAATACCAGCTTCCGTAGCCACCATCGGGGCATACAATCATCAATTGGTATTGGTCAGCTAAATCTTTTATGGCAGGTACGGTTTTAATCCACTTCGTATGGTCGTCTGAAAGGCCATGCAACAGATATAATACAGGAAATTTGGTGTCTTTATCTTTGTATTTGCTAGGTGTTATCACAATGGTTGGAATCTTCTTGTTCATCTTTGCACTATATATTTCCAAACTGTCTATTTGTGCTGAAAACATAGGCTGAATAAGGGCTTGAAGAAGAATTAGTAGTAAATATTTCATAGATAATTTTTTCTTAAAATTCATTTTTGGCAAAAGGTTCACACCGACCACTCGTCTGTAATATCATTTTTAGGGTCAAAGCTCCTAACCCATTCCAAATACATCAATCGAAATTGTTCTACTTCGTCTCGCAGCAGTTGCAAATAGGCATTATTGGCTAGTTGCATGTGCTTACAAAGGGTGGTTTGTGCCATCAATTCTCTGGCTGCAATTTTTATCAATAGGGCATTTTCCATTCTCAGGGAATACAAGTCGCCCGCCTCGGCACCAGCTATCTTTGCAGGAATTGTGTGTGCATTTGACAACATTTGCTCTGCAATGTTGAGTTGGTCTTTGTGCTCATCAAACGCTACGGTAAGCATAGTGGTAACCTCTACAATTTGCAGTGCTTTTTTATAAAGTGGTAATTCTTTCAACTGGTCGTAATCGGGAAACATAAGAGCAATTTTATTTCAACAACTCATCCAGTTTTTGCTCTAACTCTTGCCCACGTAGGTTCACAGCAAGTATTTTGCCTTCGGTATCCAACAAATAGGTTGCTGGTATAGCTTGCAAACCATATTTTGGAACTACTATAGAATCCCAACCTGCAAGGTCTGAAAGATGTGTCCAAGTAAGGCCATCAGCCGCAATAGCATTAGTCCAGGCGGTTTTATCTTGGTCAAGCGATACACTGAGAATATCAAAGTTTTTGCCTTTAAACTTGTTGTACATCTTTACTACATTAGGGTTTTCGGCACGGCAGGGCTTGCACCAAGATGCCCAAAAATCTAGCAAAATTATTTTTCCTTTGAACGAAGACAATTTCATTTTTACCCCATCAGGTGTTCCCAACTCAAAATCTGGAGCTTCTTTGCCTACTGCCATTGGCCCCGCAGCAGCAGCGTCTTTCATGCTTTTTGCTTTGTCAAATTGGGAAGTCAGCATTTTTGTATATTTCGATGCAGGCATTTCTTTCTTCATCCGTTGACTCAGCGAGTCTAGGAAATTAAAATCTTGATCAAAACTAAATTGGTCTATCAGGGCAAATACAGCAATAGAAGGCATTTGCTCTTTGATAAAAATTTTAGCTTCGTTTTTAACCTTTAATTTTTCTGCCTCAAATGTTTTTTGAAACACGTTCACCGAATCAAATTTGCCTTGTTGCATTAATTTATTGGCATCCATGCTTATCTTCTTCATGATAGCTGTGCTTGGTGCAATTTTTTTTGTAAAAGCTGCCAGTGCAGTATTTGCCCTTGTATATTTGAATTCTTTTGTTTTGTCAAAATCACTTACATCGCCCGAAAATTCTATCTCCCCATTGTCCACTATTACCGATTGAGAGGTAGTATCGTTGATGCGTAACACATAAAAATCAGGAATGGCATTTTTTATATTCAACTCATATTTGCCATCGGTATCTGGTTTCACCGAATCTATGGCCAGCCAACGTTGCTCTTCTAGATTAAGTCCGCTTAATTGAATGTAAGTACCTTTAAAATTTTTCAATTTGCCTTTTAGTACAAACGATTTTAAACCTTCTGGTACAGGGGCATTATTTTCGGTGATATCTTTGCAACCTTGATTTAGCAAAGCGAGGAGAGGCAAACCGTAAAGGAATATTTTTTTCATAATGAAAATGGGTGCACTGAGGTATTTAATGTTTAATTAGTTCAAATTTTCGATGGCTTTTTTCAGCAATTCGGTAGTTACTTTTGGGTCGGCTTTGCCTTTAGATTTTTTCATAATATCGCCCATAAACATACTCAATATCCCCGTCTTTCCTCCTTTGTATTCCGCTACTTTGGCAGGATTCGCAGCTAGAGCCTCATCTATCCATAGTTGTAGCGAACTAGTATCACTTTCTTGAATTAGGTTCATGCTTTCGGCAATTTGCAAAGGCAATTTTCCTGTACCTTTCAGCATTTCTGGAAATATGTTTTGCGTAGCCACCGTATTGCTTACTTTTCCACTATCAATCAAGGCGATTAACTGTGCTAGAGCAACTGGTTTTATTGGGAATTGATGTATGTGTAACGTTAATTCGTTCAAGTGCGATTTCACAGCTCCCATCACCCAGTTAGAAGCAGCTTTGTAGTTTTGTGTATGTGTACACAGTTCATCAAAATACAAGGCTATTTCTTTGGTATCGGTGAGTACATTTGCATCATACTCGGGCAAGCCATATTGGTTGGTAAATTTCTCGTACAATTCTGCTGGCAAGGCTGGCAGTGTACTTTTAATATCGGCCAACCATTGGTCAGAAATGCGTAGCGGTTGCAAATCGGGCTCTGGAAAATAACGGTAATCGTTCAACTCTTCTTTGGCACGCATGCCATGTGTATCGCCTGTGGTGGCATCGAACTGGCGGGTTTCTGAAAAAATTGCTTCGCCTTTTTCTACCAATTCTATTTGTCTTTCAATCTCATGTTCTATGGCTCGCTGCACATTGCGTAGCGAGTTCATGTTTTTTACCTCTACTTTTTTGCCATATTCACTCGCACCTTTTAACATCACTGAAATATTTGCATCGCAACGCATACTGCCCTCTTCTAAGTTACCATCGCATATTTCAAGGTAGCGAACCAGCTTTCTTATTTCACCAAGGAAAGCATACGCCTCCTCCGAGGTACGAATATCTGGCTCAGAAACTATTTCTATCAGCGGCACACCAGCTCTGTTGTAGTCCACTAGAGTATCCGTTTCCTCTGCCAAATGCAGGTTTTTACCCGCATCGTCTTCCATGTGTATTCTGTTGAGGCGAATATTTTTTACCTCTCCATTTTTTAATTTTATTTTTACTGCACCACCTATACAAATAGGGGCTTTGTCTTGCGTAGTTTGATATCCCTTTGGCAAATCGGGGTAAAAATAATTTTTACGATCAAAAAAATTGTTTCTTGAAATGGTAGAGCCAACTGCCAAGCCCATCTTTACTGCGTATTCTACCACCTTTTTATTAAGCAACGGCAGCGTACCGGGGTGTGCGAGGGTAATTACACTTACATTGGTATTTGGCAATTGACCAAATTCTGTAGAATCTGGTGTAAATATTTTGCTTAGCGTAGCCAGTTGGCAGTGAACTTCCAACCCTATCACAGGTTGGTATTTGTCTATAATTAATTTATCCATGTGCATTGTAGTATTGAAGATGCAAAATTAAAAAAATAAGTGTACTTCTGTTGGTTTATATTTTGGTTGTGGTATATAATCGAACTCTATAGTTTGTAATTATTAAGTTTTTTTATTCAAAACATACACAGCAGCAATTCCCAACAGTCCTCCTAATAAGGTATTCCACAGTGGAATTTCGGAAAGAAAAATCCACGAACCCAACATTGCAGAAAACGGCACTAGGAATATAAAACTACTTGCTCTACTTGCCCCAATTTTACTCGTGGCTACAAAATAAAACGTGGTGGCAAATGCGGTAGTAATGGTGGCACTGAAAATCATATTGCCCCAAAAGAGCCTATCGGCACTGGTAAGTAAGGCAAGGCTTTGTTTTTTGTCTACAAACATAAACATGAGCAACGTTCCTATCGCATACATCCAAAAACTGAAAGCCACAGGACTGCCATATTTAGAGGCCTTTGCGGTAAATATGCTAAGTATTGCCCAAGTAAATGAAGCCAATAAAAAATAACTATTGCCTGCATAAAATATCGTATCCCAGTTAGTCCATAATTTTAGCAACACTATCCCAGCAAATAAACCTAACAGCAAACCAAGTGATTCCTTTTTATTGGGAAATCGCTTTTGCATCATTAGCATAATCGCATACGAAATAATAGGGTTCAAAATAGTAACCAGTACGCCTGCGGCACCCGCCTTGCCAACGGTAAGTCCTTGGAAGAAAAGATAAGAGTAAAGCGAAATCAATATCGCCGAGATTGCCAAATATCCCCACCCATCACGCTGAATTTGAAATTTAATTTTCATCATCCATACCACGAAAAGCATAGAGGTAAAGGTGATAGAAAATCTGAAAAACGCAACGATATCGCCACTTGCATAGTGCGATACCACCTTGCCCGATGTCCAGCTAAGTCCCCAGCAGAACATGCTTGCCATCATGCCATATAGAAATAGCTGCTGGTCTTTTAATGCTGATTCTTCTGAATTTGGAGTATTCATTTAACTGTTTTATTAGGTATCAAATCGAAAATTAATCATTTTTTAATGTTTAGAGTCACATCTATTTCATTAATTTTGACGTAAAATTTTAAGAAACATATTAAATCAATTTTTATAAATTTAATTCTAATGACAAACAGTTGGCACAACGTGAGCTATGGCGATCAACAACCAGAAATAGTTCGCAGCATTATTGAAATTCCAAAAGGTTCTAAAGCAAAATACGAACTAGACAAAGACAGTGGATTGCTAAAGCTGGACAGGGTTTTATTTTCATCGGTACATTATCCAGCAAATTATGGTTTTATACCTCGCACCTACTGCGACGACCACGATCCATTAGATATTTTGGTAATATGCTCTATCGACGTAGTGCCTATGTGTATAGTAGAAGCCAAGGTAATAGGCGTAATGCAGATGATAGACAATGACGAGAAAGACGACAAAATAATTGCTGTAGCAGCAAACGACATGTCGGTAAATCACATCAACGACCTTGAAGAATTGCCTCCTCACACATTGATAGAACTAAAAAGATTTTTTGAAGATTACAAAAAACTAGAGCAAAAACACGTGGTGGTAAAAAGATTTTTGCATAAAGAAGAAGCCTTCAAAATCATTCGTGAGTCTATAGATTTATATAATGTTACCTTTCCCGAATACGCCAATTTAGAAACAGAGAATAAATAATAATTTTGATTAATTAATTGAAATTGAAACTTTTTCTATTGATGCCATTGCTCAAAGCAATGGCATCAATGGTTTTAACTAAAAAATTATAAATGAATTCACTTTACTACCTTATTCCGTTTTTAGCAGGCTTGGCGGTTACCATTCAAGCAGGTGTAAACGCTCAGTTGCAGCTAGTGGTAAAAAGTCCATTGGTTTCTGGTCTTATCTCTTTTTTGATAGGTACTGCTGCCATTTTGGTGCTTATTGTTTTTACCAATTCTAAATCGCTTGGTTCGCTTGCAAATGTTACCCAAGCCAATTGGTGGCAATTAACCGGTGGTGTGTTGGGTGCTTTTTATATTTGTTCGCTCATTATTGTAGTACCCAAACTTGGCGCGGCCAATGTACTTGGCTATGCGGTAGCTGCCCAACTTATTTTTGCAGTCATTTTTGACCACTTTGGCTGGATTGGGTTTCCCATTCACCACATCACTTGGCAACGTATGCTGGGCGTAGCAATGCTTTTGATTGGTTTGTATTTTATTAAAAAATAATTTTCTATTGCAAATTAAAAAAACACATCACATGAATTATTGGCTTGTAAAATCGGAACCTTTCAAATACTCTTTTGACCAATTGCTAAAAGACAAAAAAACTTTTTGGGATGGAGTAAGAAACTATCAAGCGAGAAATAATTTGAGGGAAATGAAAAAGGGCGATTTGGTACTATTTTACCACAGCAATGAAGGTAAAGAAGTAGTGGGCATAGCAAAGGTGGCAAAGGAATTTTACCAAGACCCGACAACCACCGACCCCAACTGGGTGGTGGTAGAGCTATCGCCAGTGGAGCGATTGAAAAAGCCTGTAACATTAGAAGCCATCAAGCAAAACCCAAAACTTGAAAATATAGGCCTAGTAAAACAAGGACGCCTTTCGGTAATGGGAGTAAAACCAGAAGAATTTGATGAAATTCTTCTAATGAGTATGTAAAGCTGGAACAATGCAGCAAATAGACTTACCGGTTTTAGAAATTCTTTCAGAATTGCAAACTACATTGGCAAACACCAATACAGCATTGCTACAAGCCCCGCCTGGTGGAGGAAAGAGCACTATATTGCCCCTAAAATTGCTGGGAGAAAGTTGGCTCGGCAACCAAAAAATTATCATGCTCGAGCCCCGCAAGCTAGCGGCAAAAGCAGTTGCACACCGCATGGCAGACCTACTGGGTGAAACTGTAGGGCAAACGGTGGGTTACAGAGTGCGGTTTGACAATAAAGTTAGCAAAACTACACGCATAGAAGTAGTCACCGAAGGCATTCTTACCCGAATGTTGCAAAGCGACAATACCCTCGAAGGAGTAGGTCTGGTAATATTTGATGAATTTCACGAACGAAGTCTTCATGCAGACTTGGCGTTGGCCTTGTGTAGAGAAGCACAACAAATAGTGCGTGAAGACTTACGCATACTGGTCATGTCTGCCACACTTGATGGCGAGAAACTTTCTGCCTTGATGGGCAATGCCCCAGTATTGACCAGCAAAGGCAGGCAATATCCCATAACGATAAAGTATTTAGGCGATATGCCTACCGTTCGCCTGCACGAAAGGATGGCCAAAGCCATCAAAAAAGCATTGAACGAAGAAGAAGGGGACATCTTGGTCTTCCTACCAGGTGTAGCCGAAATAGTACGTACGCAAGAATTATTATCTGTTGAAGAAATTGATGCCACAGTTCTGCCATTGTATGGTGAACTAACACAAAACCAACAGCAGCAGGCACTGCAACCATTAGCAAATAAGGCAAGAAAAGTAGTATTGGCGACCTCTATTGCAGAAACCAGTCTTACCATAGAAGGCATAAAAGTAGTTATAGATAGTGGAGTTGCACGTGTGCCAAAGTTTGATTTACGTACTGGGTTTACAAAACTTGAAACAATTGCCGCTACCAAAGATACTACAGACCAAAGAGCTGGCAGAGCAGGCAGACTGGGACCTGGGGTCTGCTACAGATTATGGAGCGAAACTTCCCAAACACAACTTAACCCACATCGCACCCCCGAAATATTAGAGGCAGACCTTGCCCCAACTTTGCTTGAATTATATCATTGGGGTATTAGCGATATTTCAACACTTACTTGGCTTACTACCCCTAGTGCTGGTGCGGTAAGCCAAGGCAAAGAACTTTTGGAACAACTAGGAACTGTTGCTGAAAACAAAATCACCTTGCGTGGCAAAGAATTGCTGCAATTTCCTACACACCCTCGTTTGGCACATTTGCTTTTGGAGGGAAAAAAACTTGGGCTTTCTGCGCTTGCTGCTGACGTGGCAGCTTTGCTGGAAGAACGAGACCCCATTCCCAAAAATGAAGGAAGCGACATAACCCTGCGGGTAGAGGCGTTACGCAAATGGCGTAATAAAATATATACCAATGCAGACAAACAATTATTGGAACGAATAGAGCGTACTGCCCAAGTATGGCGACGTTTGCTTAGTATTGAGCTAGACAATTCACTTCCTTTTGCAGAAGATATTGGACAATTAATTGCAGCTGCATACCCTGAAAGAATAGCTAAAAAAAAGGACAAAGAAAATCTTCGTTACCGCCTATCCAATGGGCGTACCGTAGTGTTGGCAGACCATGACCCACTTATGCGGGAAAAATGGCTGGCTATAGCACACCTAGATGCTGGTAATAAAGAGGGAAAGATATATTTGGCAAGTGCTGTAAATCCTGCACAATTGCACCATTTGCTAAATTCTAAAGAAGCCATTTATTGGGATAATGTTAAAGGCATATTGATGGCGTGCGTAGAGAAAAGAATAGGCGAAATAATCATTAGCACTGCACCACTAGAGCGTATAGACGAGCAGCAAAAAATAAAAGTGCTGTGCGAGGTAGTAAAGTCGGAAGGTATGCGGTTGTTTGATATCACAGCCGAAATAGAGCAATGGCAGAACAGATTGATAAACCTCAGGCTTTGGCAACCAGAAAACAATTGGATTGATGTAAGCAATGAAGCACTTCAAAACAATTCTGAAGAATGGCTTGCACCATATTTGAATGCTGTAAAACGTAGGGAAGATTTTAAGAAATTGAATTTATTGGAAATACTAAAATCGCAATTGAGCTGGGCACAGCAGCAGGAAATGGACAAGGTAGCCCCAAGTCAAATCAATGTTCCTAGTGGGTTTATGGTGGATATTAAATACGACAAATTTGGCGGTACACCAGTACTTGCAGTGCGACTGCAAGAAATGTTTGGGTTGCTAGATACCCCCACTATCAACAATGGTAAGACCGCTTTGTTATTACATTTGTTATCTCCTGGCTACAAACCTGTGCAAGTAACCCAAGACCTAAAAAGTTTTTGGAAAAATACCTATCCCGATGTACGCAAGGAATTGCGGGTAAGGTATCAAAAACACCACTGGCCCGAAGACCCTTGGACAGCTCAAGCAGTAAGGGGAGCAAAGAAAAGGGTGGTTTAGTATTAAAAAATTTCTTTCTAAAAATAGTTGCAATTTCATGCCCACTTCCCACAACATCTCACGAGATTTTTTTTCTACACAGTTAGTTACTTGGTATGGTCAGCATCAAAGAGATTTGCCATGGAGAAATACCACCAATGCTTATTATATTTTACTTTCTGAAATCATACTTCAGCAAACAAGGGTAGAGCAAGGTTTGCCATACTATTTAAAATTTATAGAAAATTTCCCCACTGTTGTAGACCTCGCCAATGCTGAGGAGTCGCAGGTATTAAGACTTTGGCAAGGGCTAGGCTATTACTCTCGAGCTAGAAATTTACATACGACTGCAAAACAAATTGTGGCAAATTATGGGGGAATGGTTCCTAATCGGTTTGAAGATTTACTGCAACTAAAGGGCATAGGTATTTACACTGCTTCTGCCATTGCATCTTTTGGCTATAACCTGCCTTATGCCGTGGTAGATGGCAATGTGTACCGTGTCCTTTCTAGGGTTTTCGGGATAGATGCCGATATTGCTGCAGGAACTGGTATTAAAATTTTTCAACATTTGGCAAATGAACTTTTGCCTCGCCACAACACTTCTACCTACAATCAAGCCATTATGGAATTTGGGGCAATGTACTGCACCCCTCGAAACCCTTTATGCAATGGGTGTATATTTGAAATTGGATGTGTAGCAAATAAACAAAATTTACAAACTTTGCTGCCCGTAAAATCAAAAAAGCTGGTAAAGAAAACTCGATTCCTAAACTACATTGTATTCAAATACAAAGATCAATACGCAGCATCCATAAGGGCTGATAGCGATATATGGAAAGGGCTTTACGATTTTTGGTTATTAGAAAATATGCAAGTTTCTGCAACAATAGAGGACGTAGCCACTGCATTAGACGGACATTCTGGAGATAATACGATTATTTTAGAAACTAAAATATTCAAACATTTATTGACGCATCAAACACTTTTTGTAAAATTTTTTATTGTGGAAATCTCAAATAAAAATGCTGTTGAGAGCCAGTATAGGCTGAATTTTTATGACAAAGCGGAATTAGAACAACTTCCTAAGTCAATTTTAATTACAAGATTTTTAGAGCAATATATTTTTTGTTAGATTTACCATACCAGTTATTGTGAACATCAACCTTACGATAGCTTATTTTCAAATTATTTATTCATCTAAAAAAACAAAATTATGGCAGGAGTAAACAAAGTAATCTTATTGGGTCATTTAGGCAAAGATCCAGAAATTAGAGCCATGGAAACAGGTCGCAGAGTAGCAAACTTCACCCTTGCAACCTCTGAAACATACAAAGACAAAAATGGCGAACGAGTAGAAAACACCGAGTGGCACAACGTAGTATTTTGGGGACCTGTAACAGAGGTGATAGAAAAATACGTAAAAAAAGGAACACAAATATACGTTGAGGGCAAGCTACGCACACGTTCTTACGAAAAAGATGGTGTGAAAAGATATACTACCGAAATATTGGGCGATACCATTACCTTATTGGGCGGTGGCAATAAAAATAGTGAAGGCAATAACAGTAATAACACGAGTGGCTATACTGCACCTGCAGCAACCAAAAGTGTTGTAGAAGATAGATTCGAAAAATCGAGTATGGACGACTCAGACGATTTGCCATTTTAACGATAACATCACATTTGAAAAACCACGAATGCCTTGCTTTATTTCTTTATGGCATTCGTGGTTTTTTTGTATTCTAATGAAACCGCCATTGCTCAATAAACACTTCGAGTAAACCAATTAATTTTTATTGCAAACAATTTGATTTTATTTTACAAATACCTCTCAAATTATTCTAATTTTAAGATTCAATAATATTCAATAGCAATGCTTCTTAGGGCTGAAAATTTAGTAAAAATATACAAATCGAGAACGGTTGTAAACAATGTATCGGTAGAGGTCAATCAAGGCGAAATCGTGGGTTTACTAGGACCAAATGGTGCTGGAAAAACCACTACTTTTTACATGACAGTAGGTTTGATAAAACCCAATCAAGGCAGCATATTTTTAGACAATGAAAACATAACTAACCTACCCATGTATCAGCGTGCCAGACGAGGAGTAGGTTATCTAGCCCAAGAGGCATCGGTCTTTCGATCGCTCTCTGTAGAAGATAATATCAGGGCTGTTTTAGAAATGACAGATTTATCAAGCCAAGCTCAAAAAGAAAAAACAGAAGAACTGCTAGAAGAGTTTAGCCTTACGCACGTACGCAAAAACAAAGGTATGGTGCTATCGGGTGGGGAACGTAGGCGTACAGAGATTGCAAGGGCACTAGCCGTGAGCCCTAAGTTTGTGCTACTCGACGAACCTTTTGCAGGGGTAGATCCTATTGCGGTGGAAGAAATTCAAGGTATTATTTCCAAATTAAAAAAGAAAAATATAGGCATACTCATCACCGACCACAATGTGACTGAAACCCTTTCTATCACTGACCGTGCGTATTTATTGGTAGATGGTAAAATATTCAAATCGGGTACAGCGGAAGAGTTGGCTGGTGATGAGCAGGTACGACGTGTATATCTAGGAAAACATTTTGAACTGAAAAGAAAAGTCTAATTTGCTACTGCACTAATACCAACTATTTTTGGCACTATTCAATTCCATATTAAAGTCTGTACTGTCCAGAAGAATCAAGCACATTGAGCGATTTATGGATCAACCGCTAGAGGTGCAAGATGCTTTATTAAAATCACTTTTAAAGCGCGCGAAAAATACAGAATATGGTAAACAATATGGGTTTGAATCTATCAAAACTTTGGACGAATACCGTCAGCGAGTACCCATTCACACCTACGAAGATTTATTCCCTCAAATAGATCGCATGATGCGTGGTGAGGCCAGTATTCTATGGCCTGGCGTGGTTACTTGGTTTTCCAAATCATCGGGTACTACCAATGCCAAAAGTAAGTTTATTCCTGTAACCAAAGAAGCCCTCGAAAACTGCCACTACAAAGGCGGCAAAGATTTAATTTCCCTTTATTTTCACAACAACCCAGCAAGTCGAATGTTCGATGGCAAAGGTCTTGCAATTGGGGGAAGCTATAAGCCCAACGAACGATTTCCCAATTCTTACTATGGCGATGTGTCGGCGGTAATCATGGCCAACCTGCCACGCTGGGCAGGCTATGCAAGCACACCAGACCCAAAAATTGCATTGATAGGCGAATGGGAAGAAAAATTGGAACGCATCAGTCAAGCCATCATTGACGAGAACGTGACCAATATCTCTGGTGTGCCTACTTGGACCATTGTTTTACTAGAAAAAATATTGGCAAAAACGGCAAAAAAAAATATGCTGGAAGTGTGGCCAAATTTTGAAGTGTTTTTTCATGGTGCGGTAGCTTTCCACCCGTATCGAGAAATATTTCAAAAGTTATTTCCCAAGCCCGACATGCACTACATGGAAACCTACAACGCTTCTGAGGGTTTCTTCGCCATGAAAGACTCACTAGAGCGAGACGATATGTTGTTGATGCTGGACTATGGAGTTTATTACGAATTTGTCCCAATGGACGAATTGGGGAAATTACAGCCCAAAGCGATAGGGCTTGCAGAGGTGCGGCTTGAGACCAATTATGCTATGGTAATCACCACCAATGGTGGGCTGTGGCGGTATCAAATAGGTGACACCATTAAATTTACATCGCTAAATCCTTTTCGCATCAAGATTTCGGGGCGTACCAAACATTTTATCAATGCCTTTGGCGAGGAATTGATTATTGAAAATGCCGAAGTGGCGATGTCTTACGCCTGCAAAGAAACCAATGCAGAAATGGTAAATTTTACAGCCGCTCCGCTCTACATTGCCAATAACACCAAAGGTGCACACGAGTGGATTGTTGAGTTTTCAAAATGTCCAGACGATTTGAGTCAATTTGTTACGTTGCTCGATGGCAAATTGCAATCGCTCAATTCAGACTATGAAGCAAAGCGGTATAAAAATTATATTTTGCAGTTACCCATTATTCACCTTGCTCCACAGGGAACTTTTTATGAATGGATGAAGCAGCGGCAAAAATTAGGCTC
>JAAFID010000058.1 GCA_013297765.1 Cytophagales bacterium
TTTTGTATTATTTTAACTATTGCTTAATTGAAAGAAAGCGGTAATTGCAAATTTGAAATTAGAAGTCTAATTTTAGTTTTTTAAATTTCAACCCAATCACTTATAATGTCATTTTACAATTTCCATCGTCAGCAAAAGAAAAAGTAAGAATTAAATTTAGAAGACGTGCCGCAATTGAGCCCATCATCGGGCATTTAAAACACAATCATCGAATGGAGCGAAATTTCCTCAAAGGCCTATACGGGGACTTTGTCAATTGCGTGCTCGCAGCGGCGGGCTTTAACTTAAAGAAGACGCTACCAAAATAGCATCTTCTTTGGATAGCATAACCCGCTTTGTCTGCTCAATAATCTATGCCCTTTTTTCTATACAATCAAAAAGTCAAAAACTGGCTTTTTAAGGGACGGCTAAATAAAAAAGGTAATTTTTGAGGAGTTAGGGATTAACCACTAAAGAGCTTAAAATTCAAGGTAAAAAAAAGTGGAGTAATTCGTTATTTTAGAAGTTAAAAAACTTCAAAAAAAGACCTACTTAATAATCAAGTAGGTCTTTAGAAATAGTTGTTAAAATTCTATACTACCTCACCACATTAAACTTTTTATTGATTACAGTTCCGTTGCCTAGGTCTATATTCATGTAGTACATGCCAGTTGCAAGGGAAGCTGTATTTAAGCTCAATATAGCAGTACCAGTATTTTTAAAGCTATCTACATAATTTCCCAAAACACTAAAAACCTCAATTTTTGTATTTGCATTGGCATATTCTTGCATATCTATGTTCACTAGGTTTGTTGCAGGGTTTGGGTACAGGTTAATCGCAGCTTCTGCCGCCGCAGCATCTGCCGCTGTAGTAGATTGGGGTCGATTAAAGTAGGGGTTAAATACTCTAATGTATTTGATTGCAGCATCGCCACCTGCCGCAGCAGTCAGTTGTAGGTTGTGCGTACCTTTTGGTAATCCATGGGCTATTACTGTAGTGGTTTCTATGGTAGGGTCTGCAATAGCAGGTGCAGTATAGTTGTCGGTTGCTTGCAAGGTAGAGTGCCACCTTATTTTATAACCATTTACTATAGGCAGCACTTTCGATTGCCCATTTTCAAGGGCTTGGGGTATATACCACGCACTAGAACCTATCACTACTCTTTTTGATTTGGAAACAAATGGTGCACTGGTGCCTACCCAGCCATAAATAGAAGAATCGGGATTTGTGCTTCTTTTGGCCATGGTAACAGAACCATTGCCATCGTTGCCTGTAACCGAACCAACGAGTGTAAAATCAAATTTGCAACCGTTAGAAGTAGTGACCAAATTATTGATAGTTATGGTCCAATCTTCTTCTACTAGTGTGGCATTGCGACGTATTCTTAGTAGCGTGGCTACATTCCATGGCCAATCAATTCTTTTGGGGTCTTTGGGATGAAGTTCATAATATTTTGGTACTTGCGTACTGTCGTTTGCACGTAAGTGAAATGAGCAGCCTAAAAATTCACTCGGCTTTTTATTGTCTATAGTTACAGCTACTGGTGCGGGGTTTACGCCTTTATGACCCGATATAAACTCTACTCTATTGCCATCAAAAGCAAGGTTTAATTTGCCATTGACAAAGGAAACGTCTTTGCCTACTTCAAGCGTTTTTACAAGGTTGTATGGGTCACTTTCAAACTTGGGTTTGTATGCCAAATGGCTAGTAATCAATGTGCCTAGCAAGTAGTTGCCTTGAGCATTGGGGTGTGTGCCATCAACTGTTAGGTTGTCTGCTTGAAGATTATTTGCTGTCAAATATTTTGTCCAAGGAGTGCGTACATCCATCATTTCTAATTTGTATTTTTGCACAAAAGCAGGCAGCGTGGTATAAGACATTTGATCACTCCACGAATCTGAACCTTTTTCTCCTTGATCATTCTGCAAAGCCATTTCTGCTGAGGTATATGTTCTTATATTTCTTACTATTGAATCGTAAGTCCACTGGCTACCATAAACGTGAAATAAAACCAAGTCATAATTATAAGGTAGTACATCGTTTACAAATGGAACAAATAGGTCACGAGAAGAGAAGCCTCCAATAGCTTTATTTTCCATAATCAGATTAGCATTTGGAAAACGCTTTTTTAAATCGGCACGCACATCGAGCCACCAAGTGCCGTGGCTTATAGACTGTCCATAGACCAATATTTTTACAGTGTTTTTTTTCTGCATTGTACTGGTAGCCAGTAGTTTCATAGTCCGTTGCAGGCCTGCACCAAAGTTGGTGGTATCTTCGGCTGCAGGTGCAGGGTAAGTTTGGGCTAGGGCGGTGTTCCATACCATCAAAATAATGGCCATACTTGTTGTTACCAATTGGGGGAAACTGAATTGTACGTTTTTTTTCATAAAATTGAAGTTTTGAAAGGGGTTATTTTTTGGGGAATAAAATTTCTAAAAAAAGAAATTGAGGGTATTGTATTTCCTTTGTTGGCTATGTGTAAATCTAAACCATGAATAGCAACAAAAAGCTATATTTGCAAAGTTTAAAAATAGCTTTTTCTAGGCAAGTGGCAAAATTATATTGGAATTATTCTATATTTTTCTACATTAAAAATTAAAGATGAAAATAACGATTGACATTGGTAACAGCTATACCAAAATGGCCATTTGGGAAAACAATACCATTGTCCACATTCATAAGGTAGCCGACATTAATAGTGTTTGGGGAATACTAAATCAGTATCAGAAGGCTATCATACTATGGTGTAGCGTAAAGCCAATTCCCAATTTTATGCTAGAGAGAATAAACGCAAACAAAGAAACACATCAGCATATTATTTTCAGTGCAGAAACAGCTATTCCTATAAAAAATAATTATGAAACACCTGCCACCCTAGGACTAGACAGGTTGGCGGCAGCAATTGGTGCGGCTATACACTACCCCAGAAAAGACGTGCTGATTATCGATATAGGTACTTGTATCACCTACGATTTGGTGGCTGCCCAAAATGGGTATATGGGGGGCAGCATTTCTCCTGGCTTTCAGTTGCGGTACCAATCACTACACAATTATACTGCAAAGTTGCCGCTGCTCAGCCTTGTAGCTAAAACAAATTTGGTAGGTAGCAATACCACACAGGCTATTCAAGGTGGTGTGGTAAATGGACTTTTGGCAGAAGTAAAACAAATGATACTACAATACCAAGCAACATACCCCCAACTACAAACCATCCTTTGTGGGGGCGATGCAGTATTTGTGGCCCAACATCTCGAATTTAAAAATATTTATTTGGAAAAAAATTTAGTTCATCTTGGGCTATATGCCGTGCTGGAACACCTTTCTTTATAAATTTTCATCTACCTATTGTAAAAAAAAACTTGATGGTGCAAAAGTTCTTAGTGCAAATTGCTATTTTTACCTTCTTGCAGACAAACCTAAAGTAAACTGCTTTTACAAAAGCAACGTGTTCAATGACCAAAGTTTTTTTTTCAATAAGTAAATATATTTTTAGCCAACTGTATTTTCTACTATTTATTAGCCTAATAACAGTCGCTTTTATTCCTAGTATTTATGGGCAAAATTTGGGCAACTCTCCTTATTCTACCTATGGCATAGGCGATTTGAACCCTACAGGGCTTATTAGAAATGTGGGCATGGGCAATACAGGTATTAGCAACGGACATTCAGAATTTATAAATAACATGAACCCTGCGCTGTTACCAGTAAGCAAGGGCAACAACAAAGATTCTACCCTTAAATTTACCATGTTAGATTTTTCGCTCAATGGCATTGCTAGAAATTTGAAACAAGGCGAGCAAACGCAGCAAAGTGGAGGAGTAAATTTGGCGTATGTCAATTTTCTATTCCCACTTAGCAAACACTGGTCTACAGCTGTTGGGTTGCGACCATATTCTAGTGTGTTGAATAAATTTCAAACCATTAGAAATTTTAACGATTCTACTACCAACCAAATAGAATATTTCTCCAAAGGTTCTATCAACCAAGTGAGTATTGACAATGGTTACGACGTATCTAAAAATTTCTCCTTAGGGTTGCATTTGGGTTATTTATTTGGAAGTGTTGCCCACAGAAACACCGTTTATTTTCCTAGAAATAATTCTGCATTTAACCAAAATAGAATAGGTGCCAATTATAGAGACTACACCACCGCATTTGAAATAAAACCAGGCATAGCCTATAGGTTGCAGTTGAAGGACAGTGCTGGTGCAGGAAGTGGCATATTTTTTAATGCTGGCGTTACCTACAACCAATTGTTGAAAGGCCGCAGTAAACGCACCGTTGATTTAGTGTTCATCAACAGTGCCGATGGGCAGTCTGTTTTAAGCGATAGTTTGAGAAGTACCAAGTATTTTGATTTAGACTTGCCTAGCGAGTTGGCAGGTGGTATTAGTTTTGAAAGACCAGGCAAATGGACGCTTGCAGCAGATTTTACTTATTCTACATGGGCCGTTTACAAAGATATTTATGGTCAAAAATTTTTAAACAACAGCTATTCTGTAGCTTTGGGTGGCGAATGGAAACCTGCAAAAAGCATTACACTAAGGTCGCCAGAATATCGTGCTGGGTTCAATTATACCAAATCGCCCATTGCCATCAATGGCGTTCAGCTTGATGATTTTTCCTTTTCACTAGGAACTACTGTGCCAGTAGGCAGAAAAGATGCCAGATACAAATCCAAACCATTAAACAAGCTCAATGCCGCATTGGTATTGGGTACACGAGGCACCACCTCTCAAAATATGGTGCAAGAACAGTACATCAAAATGTATTTTGGTGTTGTAATTCAAGACAAATGGTTTCAACGTTGGAAAATTGATTGAGGTATAAATTACCTTTGTGTATGTGTGATAAAAAACTTTTTTCTATATCTTCTTTTTGTATTTGTCTGCTAACAACAGTAGCCATATTGGGTGCTTGTAATAAAAAGGAATTACACCAATTTGAAAAACCATACAAAGGTCCATTGCTCGTCGTAAGCAATATCAACGCATTAGTATCAGATTCGGGGAAGCCACAGATATTGATGCGTGCACCTCAGCAACTAGAGTATGAAAGCGGCAACAGGTATTTTCCCAAAGGAATAAATATAGATTTCTACGACCCAGATACCACGAAAAAGCCATCGCAACTAACAGCGAAAAAAGGCAAGTACAACAAACTTAAAAACGAATATGTGGTGACGGATAATGTGGTCATTCAAAATTATATTGAAAAGAAAAAATTAGAAACGGAAGAACTGCATTGGGATCCAGTAAATCATAAAATATATACTGATAAATTTGTAAAGATACAAACCCCAGAAGAGCTACTTACAGGTACTGGTTTGGTTTCTAATGAAGATTTTAGCAGTTACAGAATATTGAAAGTAGCAGGTATTTTCCCATTACAATAATGCAAAAACACATCAACACTACTTTATTTGCATTGATGGTAGCTAGCCTTCTTATTGCCATCCATCAAAGTATGCAATATGGATTTGCACAAAGTTATGGATTTTATATGCTCACCTTTACCTTGATGATGGTGTATCAACTAAGAGCCAATAAATTGAAACAAAAAATGGTAGATACGGACAAAACACAATCCAACACACAAAACATTAAAAACAAAAAGAATAAAAATAAATTCCCCAATACGACAAAATAGAATCTAAAAATCTATTTTGTTTTTTAATATTAATTATAACTAAATTGCGAGGCTTTAAAAACGAATTAAATGGCAATCTTTAACGAAATCAACAAACATTCAAAAATAGTAGGAATCATCATTGGTGCAGGATTACTTTTATTTATGCTCGGAAACGAATTCTTTGGGCAAAACTCCATCTTTAGCCGTAGTAAAAATGATGTAGGAAGTATCGCTGGAAATTCCATTCCTATAGATGCTTATCAGCAGAAACTAGCTCAGGCAGAGATAGATTATCAAGTAAGAACTGGTAAGGCTGTTTCTGAAAATGAAAGAGCATCGGTACAAGAAATGGCTTGGGCACAATTGATTTCTAAATATGTGGTAGAGCCAGAGTATGAAAAACTAGGCTTGGCAGTAACAGAAGGTGAAGTGCTAGATATGGTGCAAGGCAAAAACATTCACCCTACAGTAAAACAACTTTTTACCAACCCACAAACACAACAGTTTGACAAACAATTTTTGCAGAATTTCTTGCAAAACTTTGATAAGCAAGAACCACGCAACCAACAGTTGTGGACCAATATTGAAGCCAGTTTGCCAACAGAAAGATTAAGGAACAAATACCTTAATTTATTAAAATTGACAAACTACGTGACCAAAGAAGAAGCAAAAAGAGAATACATCAGCCAAACGGCTAAAGAGGATATTAAATTTGTTTACGTAAACTATTCTTCAATTGCTGACTCTACCGTAGCAGTAAGCGACGACGAGATTAAAAAATACATTAATGACAACAAAAAACAGTATGAAGTAGAGGCTGGTCGTTCTGTAGAATACGTTAGTTTTAACATCCTGCCATCGGCCAAAGACAGTGCAGACATAAAAGCAGAATTGGCAACTGCTATTTTAGAATTTAAAAATGCAGAAAACGATTCGTTGTTTATTGCTAACAATTCTGACAGCCCTACACCACTTGCTTACAAAAGCATAGGTGAATTACCAGAAGAATTAAAATCATCATCATTGGTTATAGATTCGGTATATGGTCCATTTCAACAATTTGGAAAAATATCATTGTACAAAATTACCAATACGAAAAGTGACTCGCTTTATGCTATGAAGGCGTCGCATATATTGTTTAAAGCGAACCCTGCTGGCGGTCCTGCTGCAAAAGCAGAAGCACAAGCCAAGGCCAATGAAATACTCGCCAAAATTAAAGGCGGTGCTAGTTTTGAACAAATGGCTAGTCAATATGGTACAGATGGTACAGCTTCTAGAGGTGGCGATTTGGGCTGGTTCAACCAAGGGCAAATGGTGAAACCATTTAATGATGCGGTAATGAATGCCACATCTACAGGATTGCTTCCAAAATTGGTAGAAACAGATTTTGGTTTCCACATTATCAAAGTTACTGCTCCTAAAACCAATAAAAAATATCAAATCGGTTTGCTAGAAAGAGATGTAGTAGCATCGGAAGAAACCAAAGATATGATATTTAAAAAAGCAGATGAATTTGCGGCCAACAATACCGATACAGCAAAATTCAATGCGGCTATTTTGAAAGATAAAACACTTTCAAAACAACCTGCTAACAATTTCAAATCAACAGACAAATATGTAGGTTCATTGAACAATCCTAGAGAACTGATTCGTTGGGCATTTAACGAAGCAAAAGTAGGTGAAGTATCGAAAGTATATTCTATGGACAACCAGTATTACGTGGCTGCCCTTGTAGGCAAAAGAGATAAAGGTTTAGCCGAGGTTGCAGATGTAAAAGTGGAAGTAACTACCAAAATTCGCAATGAGAAAAAAGGCGATATTATAGTTGAAAAGTTAAAGGCACAGTCGGGAACATTGGAAAATATTGCAGCCAAATATGGTAAAGATGCCGTATTCAATATTGCAAGTGGAATTAATTTTGCTGCTGGTTCTATCACAGGCCTAGGCTACGACCCAATAGCGGTAGGAGTAGCTTTTGGTACTGCAAAAGGAAAAAAATCCAACCCTTTTAAAGGCGAGAGTGGAGCAGGAATCATAGAAGTTGTAGCCACCACACCAGCACCAGAAGTAGCAGACTACACTTCTTACAAGAGCCAATTGAAACAACAACGTACAGGTCGTGAAGATTATGTAGTAGACGAGCTGCTGAAAAAACAAGCAAAGATAGAAGACAATAGATATAAATTCTTTTAAGGAATTAATATTTTCTTAAAGTTAAAAATGGCTACTCTATTTGGGTAGCCATTTTTGTTATGATACAGTACTTTTGCTTATTTTTTATAAAAGTTAAATAAGATAATTTCAATTTAATGATTATCCACAGAATTTAATTGCTAAATAGTGCCATCGAAAAACAACATATTGTCAACTGAAAAACACGGCTTGCATCTTCGCAACAAGCACCGCCATGCGTATGATTTTGAACAATTAATTCAATGTTGTTCGCAATTGGAACAATTTGTTTTCATCAATAAATATGGCAATACTACTATAGATTTTAGCAATACAGATGCGGTAAAGCAATTGAACAAATCATTGCTTCATTTTTTTTACCAAGTTAGTTATTGGGATATTCCTAATAATTATTTGTGCCCACCCATTCCTGGTCGTGCCGATTACCTGCACTACATGGCCGATTTGCTTGCGAATTGTAATGGAAGTGTAATTCCAAAGGGAAGTGCCATTCATGTATTGGATATTGGTGTGGGGGCAAATTGTGTTTATCCGTTGATAGGGCACAGCGAATATGGTTGGCATTTTGTAGGCACTGATATTGATAAAATTGCTATCAATAATGCAAAAAATATTGTTGCTAGAAATAACTTAACTAATGCCATTGAATGCAGACTACAACCTAATAAAGCCAATATTTACAAGGGCGTAATGGCACTAAACGAATCGTTTGACATTGCAATTTGCAACCCTCCATTTCACGCTTCGCTTGCGGCTGCCAGTGCTGGTACTGCTCGTAAATGGCAAAACTTAGGGGTAAAAAAAAGTGCTTCTACGGCTTTGAATTTCGGAGGGCAAAATGCAGAACTATGGTGCGAGGGGGGCGAACTTTCTTTTATTAAAAAAATGATTGTTCAAAGTGCCGATTTGCCACAAAGTTGTTTTTGGTATTCTTCTTTGGTATCTAAAAGCGAACATTTGCAGGCGATATACCTGCAACTGAATAAAGTAAAAGTAGTATCTGTAAATACCATTGCTATGGCACAAGGTCAAAAGCAAAGCCGCATTGTAGCTTGGACTTTTTTAACAACCCAACAACAAAAAGAATGGGCAGCTAAACGATGGAAGACTTGATGTGATTTTGACAAACAACATGCTGCAAAAAAAATTTTATACTAAGATGCCCACCCTGTACTATATTAATACTTTTAAGAAATTAACTTCGCAATAACATAAGCTGCACTAGCCGCAAGAATACCAATCATGACTGTTTTCAACGCCCCTACCAATGGAGATTCGCCAGTAAGTTTGGTTTTTACATACCCAAAAACAAATAGAAAAATAATGGTAATGATAGACGACAATATCAATCCATTTGTAGGTATATCGGTTACCAAATAGCCTACTAGTGGCACTATTCCACCCAACACATAAGCCGTACCAATGGTGATGGCACTTTGGGTGGCTCGGTGTGGATGTGGTTTTTCCATTCCTAATTCAAACTTCATCATAAAATCTATCCAATGTGTTTTGTTTTTACTCAGCTCTTCGGCCAACTCGTCTTGCAGCCTTTCACTGATGCCGTAAGCAGCAAACACTTCTTTTACTTCCTCTTTTTCTTTTTCAGGTACATTGTCCACTTCATGTTCTTCTCTTTTATACTCGGCATTGTAGTGCTCTACCTCTGTTTTACCAGCCATATATCCACCCAATCCCATAGCAATAGAGCCTGCCACCACTTCTGCAATCCCTGCCGTAATGATAAGGCCATTGTCTGAGACTGCACCGCTCAACCCAGCGGCGAGTGCAAAAGGCACGGTAAGACCATCAGCCATGCCTATCACTATATCTTTCATTATTGCCGATGCAGTAAAATGTTTTTCTTCGTGTTCCATGTTTTTTTATTTTTTATCTTGTCATCAACACCTTTCATTCAAATCTCTTTTTTTCAACTTTATACTATTAAGATAATCATAATTGACAAAAGTGTGCATACAATTTCAAATTTCTACTTTGGTTTCAAAAATTAATGCCCTACCTTTGCACTCGAAAATTTTATACATCTACTATACTTTAATAATCTAATAAATAATGGCAAACGTCGGTAGAATTATCCAAGTAATCGGTCCTGTGGTGGACGTTATTTTTGATGGCGACAATAAACTCCCCAAGATTCTGAATGCCTTGGTGATTACTAAATCCAATGGACAAAAAATCATTTTAGAATGCCAACAGCATTTGGGGGAAAACAAAGTAAGAACTATCGCAATGGATAGCACCGACGGACTTTGCAGGGGTTTAGAGGTAATAGACAATGGTACTACTATTGAAGTACCTACTGGTGATGGCATCAAAGGCCGCTTGTTCAATGTGGTAGGCGAGGCGATAGATGGTATTCCTGCACCGCACAGCGACAAAGGGATGTCGATACATAGAGCAGCACCAAAATTTGAAGATTTGTCCACTTCAAGCGAAATATTATATACAGGTATCAAAGTAATTGACCTTATTGAGCCTTATGTAAAAGGTGGAAAAATAGGTTTGTTTGGTGGTGCAGGTGTAGGCAAAACGGTTTTGATTATGGAATTGGTAAATAACATTGCCAAAGCCTATGAAGGTCTTTCTGTATTTGCTGGTGTAGGCGAGCGTACACGTGAAGGAAACGACTTATTGAGAGAATTTATAGAATCAGACGTAATTAAATACGGCGACGATTTTAAACATGATATGGAAAAAGGAGGTTGGGATTTGAACAAAGTGGACATGAATGCTTTGGGAGAATCAAAAGCAACCCTAGTCTTTGGTCAAATGAATGAGCCTCCTGGAGCACGTGCAAGAGTAGCATTGTCAGGATTATCTATGGCAGAATATTTTAGAGATGGAGATGGTACTGGACAAGGTAAAGACATTCTATTCTTTATAGATAATATATTCCGCTTTACACAAGCAGGTTCAGAAGTATCGGCACTTTTGGGTCGTATGCCTTCTGCGGTGGGTTATCAGCCTACATTGGCTACCGAAATGGGAGCCATGCAAGAGCGTATCACCTCTACCAAAAGAGGGTCTATCACTTCGGTACAAGCCGTTTATGTACCTGCCGATGACTTAACAGATCCAGCACCAGCAGCAACATTTGCCCACTTAGATGCGACGACCGTACTTTCTAGAAAAATTGCAGAGCTAGGTATTTACCCAGCAGTAGATCCACTAGATTCTACTTCTAGAATATTGAGCCGTGATATTGTAGGCGACGAGCACTACAACACTGCACAACGTGTAAAAGAAATATTGCAACGCTACAAAGAATTGCAAGACATCATCGCCATCTTGGGTATGGATGAGCTTTCTGATGAAGATAAACAAGTGGTGTACCGTGCTAGAAAAGTTCAAAGATTCTTGTCGCAACCATTCCATGTTGCAGAGCAATTTACAGGTTTGAAAGGTGTATTGGTAGATATCAAAGATACCATTAAAGGTTTCAACGCCATTATTGATGGTAAATACGACCACTTGCCAGAGGCTGCATTCAACCTTGTAGGTTCTATCGAGCAA
This sequence comes from Cytophagales bacterium, assembly GCA_013297765.1. GTDB lineage: Bacteria > Bacteroidota > Bacteroidia > Cytophagales > Cytophagaceae > REBA01. Next base: position 11,339 of record JAAFID010000058.1, read on the forward strand.
GCAGTTGAAAAAGGCGAAAAACTATTGGCCGAAGCAAAATAATAACACATATATTAAATTCCTTATGAAGTAACATTCATAAGGAATTTTTACAAAATAGCTACCTACTTATGTATTTAGAAATATTGACACCCGATAGTAAAGTATTCGCAGGCGACATACAATCTGTAAACCTACCAGGTAACGATGGGTACTTTGAAGTGCACCCTAAACATGCGGCTATCATAAGCACCCTAGACAAAGGTGCAATCAAAGTAATGGCAGAAAACAAAACCACCGAATACATAGTAGATGGTGGCGTAGTAGAAGTATTGAATGATAAAATAATTGTGCTTGCTGAATCACTTTTGTAACTATAGTTTCTTTATAGAAAAGGCTGTTGAATTTTTAAATTTGGCAGCCTTTTTTGTTGAAATTCTTTTAATGACTCAAATTATTCAACATGCTAAATTGTTATTAGTCAAATATCATTTTTGCCTATTGAATGATATTATTACAAGAAAATTTAAAGTAACGAGCTAATGCAACTAAATAAAGATATCATTCAGCAAATTCAAAGTATTGTAGCTACTGCACAAGAAAATGCAATTCGTGCGGTAGATACCGAAAGGGTGCTTATGTATTGGCAAATAGGAAAGTTGATTTTTGAAGAGGAACAGCAGGGTAAAGACCGTGCTGACTATGGCACTTTCTTAATAAAATCATTAGCCGAAAATTTGCAGCCACAGTTTGGTAGTGGTTTTTCTTATCGCCAATTAAATTGGTATAGGCAGTTTTACAAAGCCTTCCCAATTGTGTCCGCACTGCGGACACAATTCAGTTGGACACACTATAAAACGTTATTAAGTATTGACAACCAAGATAAAAAAGAGTTTTACATCGCCGAAGCTAGTAAGAACAATTGGACTGCTAGGCAATTGGAACGTCAAGTAAACAGCCAGTTATTTGAACGACTTTTGTTGAGCAACGATGTACAAGCCGTGTTAGCAGTAGCAAGAGAAGAAAAATTGCCAACCGAAGCCACGGAAATAATAAAAGACCCAATGATACTGGAGTTTTTAGGGCTAAAAAGAGAAGCAGCCTATTACGAAAAAGATTTGGAAACAGCAATTATCACTCATCTGCAAGATTTTATTTTAGAAATGGGCAATGGCTTTGCATTTGTAGCAAGGCAAAAACGAATACATATCGAAGGTGATGAATTTTCTATAGACCTTGTTTTTTACAACCGTCTATTGCAATGTTTTGTAGTAATTGAAATTAAAACCACCAAACTAACTCATCAGGATATTGGACAGTTGCAGATGTATGTAAATTACTACGACCGTTACGAAAAGCAACCCTACGAAAGTCCAACGATAGGTATTTTACTTTGTGCCGATAAAAACGATGCGGTAGTAAAAATCACATTGCCTGAAAGCAGTAAAAATATAATTGCGAGTAAATACCAGCTTTATTTACCTACCGAAAAGCAATTAATTGATGAAGTAAAGAAAGAAATTGAAAAGTTGGATAATGTCCAATAGCTTGAAATAATTTTAAAGTGTTTCCAAGGCGTTTATGTTACTATTGGGAACTACATCATTCCATTTATGGGAAAATGTATTATCACAGTATTGGTAGAAGGCAAAACCACCGAATACATAGTAGATGGTGGCGTAGTAGAAGTATTGAATGATAAAATAATTGTGCTTGCTGAATCACTTTTGTAACTATAGTTTCTTTATAGAAAAGGCTGTTGAATTTTAAATTTGGCAGCCTTTTTTGTTTTGGTATTTCCTTAATTTTCTTTTTGGCATATTTTGTATTTCTTGCCATCATCTATTATTTTTGAGAATGCTTCAAGTCAATTACGGCATATTGTGATTGATTTATAAAGAAGAGGGGAGAGATAAGGCTCTGCGAACCTCTAGCAACCAGTACCGTGTGGTACCAGGTGCTAAATCCTAACCCTTTGGCAATTTGTCTAGGGAAATATAAATTAATTATAAACTGTTTGATGCACCTAATTGATGCCTTTACCTCACTGTAGCTATACCATTTTCAAGTTATTTTTAAATTTTTGCTTCTCCCCTATTTCGTTGGGTTGTAGCACAAATTTATCGTATTCAAAAATTTCGAAATTCAATTTGTGAAAAATTACAATTACATACACCACGAACCATTTTCGCTAGAATCAGGAGCGGTACTGCCCATGTTGCATATTAACTATTCAACTTTTGGCACGCTTAACAATGCAGGCGACAACGTAATATGGATTTGCCATGCACTTACTGCCAACAGCAATCCCAGTGTATGGTGGAGCGAACTGGTAGGCGAAGAAAAATATTATAATCCTGAAAAATACTTCGTCGTTTGTGCCAATGTAATTGGCTCTTGCTACGGTAGCTCTGGACCACTTACACCTACTGCAAATGGTCAGCCCACCTATCATCAGTTTCCACAAGTGACCATTAGGGATATGGTGCGTGCACATGAAGTGCTAAGAGTACATTTGAAAATTGAAAAAATACATACTTGCATCGGTGGCTCTGTGGGTGGGCAGCAGGCTATGGAATGGGCTATATTGCAGCCCCAGCTTATTCAGCATTTGGTACTGCTATGCACCAACGCTTTCCACTCGCCTTGGGGCATTGCCTGCAACGAGGCACAACGGATGGCACTCACCAGCGACCCCACTTTTTACCATGCCACTGCCTATGCTGGCAAAGAAGGCCTAAAGGCCGCTAGAGCGATGGCGTTGCTTACCTATCGCAATTATGATACCTACTGTGCTACACAGCAAGAGCAAGACATAGAAAAATTAGACGATTATGCGGCTAGTTCATATCAAAAATACCAAGGAGAAAAATTAGAAAAACGGTTTAATGCACATGCCTATTGGCTGCTGTCCAAGGCTATGGATTCACATCATGTAGGTCGTGGTCGTGGTGGTGCAGAACTTGCATTGGCACAAATAGCAGCAAAGACACTGATTGTAGGCATCACTAGTGATATTTTGTTTCCCATTAGTGAGCAACATTACCTCGCCAAATACATTCCTCAAGCAGATTTTGTGGAAATAGAATCGCTGTATGGGCATGATGGTTTTCTGATAGAAACTGAAAGAATCAAAGCTGCATTGACTCATTTTTACCAATAATTTATTTCTTTTTTTAATAAACGATGCAGAAACTGAACTTGCCCCAAGCCTTATTGAAATTGACCGATAAAGGGGGTAAGCAATATGTATATGACGAGTTTAGAAAAAAAGACATTGTACTGACCCCAGAAGAATGGGTGCGACAGCATTTTTTGCACTTTTTGATTTCATCACTTCACTACCCTAAAACCCTATGCAATGTAGAGCGGGGGCTACGCTACAACAAGCTGATGAAACGCACCGACATTACGGTTTACGATAGGCAAGGCAATATTTTTTTGATTGTAGAATGCAAAGCCCCTGAAATAAAATTGACCCAAAAAGTATTTGAACAAGTTGCTACCTACAGCTACTCCCTGAAGGCAGAGCACATAGTTGTTACCAATGGTTTACAGCACTTCTGTTGCAAAATAGATCATGTCAATAAAAAATATTCATTTCTTGAAAATATTCCCAGTTTTGGCGAATAGCTGAGCCACCTTTATTACGCCCACAAAAAAAGCTATCTTTGTAGCATGACCGAAATATTAACCAAAGCAGACATTCGTAAACTCAGTTTAGAAAAGCTGAAAGAAGTATTTGTACAGCATGGTGAGCAAGCTTTTAGAGCCAAGCAACTGTACGAATGGCTATGGAAAAAATCGGCTACCTCGTTCGAGGAAATGACCAATCTTTCGGTAAAAACCAGAGCGTTTTTAGAAGAAAAATTTGTAATCAATGCAGTACAGCTAAGCAGCAAACAAATCAGCAACGACCGTACTATTAAATCGGGCTTTAGGTTGTTTGATAAAAATTTGGTAGAAGGCGTACTCATACCCACCGAAGGCCGCATGACTGCCTGCGTATCGTCGCAAGTAGGTTGCTCGCTTACATGCAAATTTTGTGCTACTGGATACATGGATCGCAAGCGAAATCTTGATGCTGCAGAAATATATGACCAAGTAGTTTTAATCAAGAAACAAGCCGAAGAACACTATCAAATACCGCTTAGCAACATAGTATATATGGGCATGGGCGAGCCGTTGCTCAACTATGCCAATGTAGTAGATTCTATCAAATACATCACCTCGCCCGAGGGGTTAGGCATGTCGCCCAAGCGTATTACGGTATCTACAGCAGGAATTGCCAAAATGATTAAGAAACTGGCCGATGAAGATTTGGGCGTAAACCTTGCCCTGTCGCTACATGCCGCCAACGATGTGAAGCGAGATAGCATCATGCCCATCAATGAAACCAATACTTTAGAAGCATTGAAAGAAGCCTTGATTTATTGGTATGAAAAAACAGGAATTAGGGTAACATTTGAATACATATTGCTATACAATGTAAACGATACTTTGCAAGATGCACGAGAGCTGTACGAGTTTTGGAAAGCAGTAAAATCAAAAATCAACATTATAGAATTTAACCCTATTTCAGAAGCCGATTATAAAAATACCGATGCCGACACGCTTGCCAAATTCAGTAATTTTTTGGAGCAAAAAGGAGTAATTGTAAACGTACGCCGCAGCCGGGGCAAAGACATAGATGCAGCTTGTGGGCAGTTGGCTATCAAAGATGTGCAGCAATAGTGATTGTTTTCCTACTGTACTATTTCTTCTTTCCAGTGTTGTTGAATAAGCGACAACATTTCGTCATGAACACCTCCACAAGTAGCCAATAGTCGCTTGCCCATTCGGTGTTGGTGTGTGTTGTTGAAATCTGTAACCCTGCCGCCGGCTTCCTCTAGAATGATTAGCCCAGCTGCCATATCCCAAATATGAATATTAAATTCCATATACGCCTCTAGCCGTCCGCAGGCCACATAGGCAAGGTCCGCAGCAGCACTACCCAGCCTACGCACGCCGTGGCTGTTACCCACCAACGCTTTGATGATTTCAAAATAAAGTGTTTTGTAATTTTCCATTTGGTATGGGAAGCCTACGACCAATAACGAGTCGGCTATCTTTTTTGCACCAGATACTTTGATAGGCTTACCATTGCACCATGCACCGCCATTTTTCCAAGCATAGAAGCATTCTTTTAACTGCACTTCATAGACTACGCCCAGCAACACTTCGTCGTCATTCATCAAGGCTATACACACGCTAAACGGAGCTAGGTTGTGCATAAAATTGGTAGTGCCATCTAGAGGGTCTATCACCCATTTTAAACCTTGAGTAGCCTGTGCAACGGTGCCTTCTTCGGTAATAAAACCAGCCTCGGGCAATAGTTGCTGTAGCCCAGCGACCAGCATTTTTTCGCTCTCCTTATCTACATACGATACCATGTCGATAGGGCTTTTGTGCTCTATTTTTGAACTATCGAAAGTAAGGCTTTCTTTGGCTATAAAATCTACGCCCTGCTGGGCAATGGTAATCACTTGCTGGCATAGCTGTGCTAGGTCTAGGTTTTTCATGGACTAAAAATGATAAATGACAATTATTTTATAGGTGCAATATAATTAATGGGTATGATTAGATGGGGAAATAATACATTCATTGTAATCTTTTACCATGTCTGCCAATAAAGATATGTTGTAAAATTGGTGTTCTATTTTTCTCGCTATTAAATCACATTTTCTGAAGTATAATGCAAAGTATTTTTTAAAGACTTCCTCATCGTGAAAAATATAATATTTGTAGTGGCTAGGTGCTAAATCTAAAATCATGTCATTCGTAAAAAGATGATGGAATTTTTCATCATTTAATTTAAATGCATAAAAAGTGGTGTATTCATTGATAAATACATTGAAATACAGTAATTCACATGCTCCTTTCTCAATAACTTTAGCAAATAAATCCCAATTTATTTTTTGAATAGTATCATAGATAGAAAAACTTTTAAATTCTTCCCCATTAATACAATATCCAGCTATATTTTTGGGATAAATTTTTTTTGACCCATGTACACTATCGTAAATTTCAATAAATAAATGTTCATCATATTTATTTTTAGGCAATGTCTTTATTAGTGTTTTTATGCGTGTATTATTGAGGCTAATAATCTCTGCATTTTGATAAAGTTGCCCGAAAATACTGATTTTAAAATAAATAATGAGAATAAATAGTAGGATGCCTTTTTGTTTCATCGAGATTTACAGATTATTATTGGAAAATACCTCACAAGCACGAGTAATCTTTGTCAATGCATTTTGAATTCATTTCCTAATTTTATTTAAATTGGTATTTTTGAATTTCTGTTCAAGAGTAAAATTATGTAAAGTTTAGGGTAAATGATAAGAATTGGTTCTAAAGACTAACTGATTTCTCATTGAGCTCTATACAAATTATATTTTATGAAAGAACAACCTGTAACTGGCTATAAATCTTTCGTTTTTTTGCTGATAAAATATTTTCATAAAACAATTCACAATAATCATCTTAAAAATTATCTTTAAAGAAATACTCCACGTACTATTGCCTACACAAAACTAAGCCGCAATGACCAAACAAATATATAGTAACTATAC
>JAAFID010000059.1 GCA_013297765.1 Cytophagales bacterium
CCCAAACCATATCTACAGAAATTTTTTCCATACAATCTATAGGATTTCCTTTATACTCAAATCCTAAATTAATAAACCCGCATCCATCCCCATTGGAATTGATAGCTATCGACCTTTTATTTAAAGGTCCCCACCGCAAACTATTTGTTGGTCCATGCAAGTCTATAACAGGAATATTTAAAGCCGAGCCTATATGCATAATCCCCGTATTTACACTAATTAAAGCTTTAGCATTAATCAGTAATTCCATTGTTTCATGCAAAGACAACTGCCCAGCTAAGTTTTTTATATTAATAGTTGGCAAACATTTATTACATATTATCTCAGAATTTTGAACATCTTTGGGTGCACCAGTAACAAAAATCTGCATACCAAGATTATTAATCTTATTTGCTAGCTGTACCCAACAATTGGTATCCCATTCTTTAATATGTCCGTTCATGCCTCCTGACCATGGGTGGAAAACTATAAAATTAGGATAGGTGTTTATAATTTTTTGAATTTTGGGGTGAACACTCACATTTAATATTGGTAGGCTATCTATTTTAACCTTAACAAATGATCTTAGTAAATTTCTAAAATTCTCAATTTCATGACATTTATTAGAATGAACAATCGCTTTGTTAAATACAAAATGCTTATACTGCTTTGACGTATGGAAACCAACTCGGAAGCTACTTTTGCAAAAAAAACTAAACAAAGCATCTAATCTTGGCCATTGACCAGTATCAATCACTATATCAAATTTTTCTTCTTTACGAAGCAACAGAAACGATTGAAAAATATTTTTAATTGGAATTTTTACAATTTTATCCACATTTGGAATGGCATGTGTAATTTCCCAATTTGATGAACCTACAAAAAAAGTAATATTTACATTAGGAATTGCAAATTTCAAATCTTGAACTATTCCAGATAGCAATACTGTATCACCAATTGCAGCAGTACGAATGATAGCGATTCGCCTTATAGGACTGGGGAGGGATTTGCGCTTATTTACAAAAATACCCAAAATAACCAAGATTGGAATCCCAATGAATCGATCAAGATTGTGTAAAATTTTACTGCCCCGTTCTGCCAATTTTTTGTTGGTTAAAAAGAATTAGAAATAAATTCCACCCCTACAATTTACTCAAATCAAACGTTTCCATAAATGCCGTGGTAAATTTTCCAGAGGCAAACTTGGCATCATCCATCAGTTTGATGTGGAATGGAATGGTAGTTTTTACACCTTCTATCACAAATTCTTCTAAGGCACGTTTCATTCTGGCTCTAGCTTCGTCTCTTGTAGGTGCTGAAACGATTACTTTGGCAACCATAGAATCGTAGTTAGGCGGTATGGTATAGCCATTGTAGCAATGGGTATCTACCCTTACGCCGTAGCCACCTGGTAGGTGTAGGTTGGTTATTTTTCCTGGCGAGGGGCGAAATCCATTTGCAGGGTCTTCTGCATTGATACGGCACTCGATGGCAAACTTCATAGGCATAAAGTTCTTTGCTGCTACTTTGCCACCTGCTGCCATTTTAATTTGTTCCTTAATCAAATCTACTCCTGTTACTTCTTCTGTAATGGGGTGCTCTACTTGAATGCGGGTATTCATTTCCATAAAATAAAAATCTAAATTTTTATCTACTAGAAATTCTATTGTTCCTGCCCCTTCGTATTTAATAGATTTTGCACCTTTTACAGCAGCCTCGCCCATCTTGGTTCTTAACCTTTCTGTAATGGCTGGAGAGGGGGTTTCTTCAAGTAATTTTTGGTGTCTGCGTTGTATCGAGCAATCTCTTTCTGAAAGGTGAATTACTTTGCCAAACTTGTCACCCAGTATTTGAATCTCTATGTGGCGTGGCTCTTCAACAAATTTTTCTAAATATAAACCATCATTTCCAAATGATGCACTTGCTTCAGCCTTAGCATCGTTCCAAGCTTTTTCAAATTCAGCATCGTTTTTTACAATTCTCATTCCCTTGCCACCACCGCCAGCAGTGGCTTTGAGTATAATAGGGTATTTTATTTTATTGGCAATTTTGATGCCTTCTTCCATGGTACTAAGTAAACCTTCTGATCCTGGAATGGTGGGCACACCTGCTTTTTTCATGGTCGCTTTGGCAGATGCTTTATCGCCCATGGCGTTAATCATTTCTGGGCTGGCACCTATAAACTTAATACCATAATCTTGGCATACTTTAGAGAAATTGGCATTCTCTGAAAGAAAACCATAACCAGGATGTATCGCATCGGCATTGGTAATCTCTGCGGCAGCAATTATATTTTGTATGCTTAGGTAAGATTTATTGCTGGGTGCTGGTCCTATGCACACCGCTTCATCGGCAAACCGTACATGAAGGCTGTCTTTGTCTGCTGTAGAATATACCGCAACAGTTTTTATATTTAATTCTTTACAAGCTCTGATGACTCGTAGAGCTATTTCTCCTCTATTGGCAATAAGTATTTTTTTAAACATAGTGTCTATCAATATTATAAATCAAAATCACATCGTAAAATACACTTTGGTATATTAGATGTTTTTAAGCTGGCTCTACAATGAATAGCGGTTGATCGTACTCTACTGGGGTAGCATTTTCTACCAATATTTTCACAATTTTTCCGCTTATCTCAGATTCTATTTCATTGAATAGTTTCATCGCTTCTATGATACACACCGTTTGTCCAGGTTTTATTTCATCGCCTACATTTACAAAATTGGGGCTGTCGGGACTAGAAGATTTATAAAATGTACCAATCATGGGCGATTTGATGGTAATGTGACTTGCATTTGCGGCAGGGGCAACTACTTCTTTATTAGGCTTTTGCACTTCGACAACTGGCTGTGCTATTGGCTGAGCTATAGGCAGGTGTTGTGGTGCTTGCAGTTGCTGTTGTGCTGGTGGAGCAACTTCAATAGTACGGGTGGTAATGTCTGAATTTTTTTTAACTGACAATTTGAATTGTTCAGTTTCGATATTTACTTCTGCCAAACCTGACGATGCGATAAAATCTAACAGTTCTTGAATTTCTTTCGGCTTCATCTTTATAGATTGTTTTGTGAATAATCAATTATTAGGTTTTTCTCTTTTAATATTTAAAGTTAAGAAAATGAATTTCTAAGAAAATATAATAAGAAAAATATTATTAAAATTATTAAGAATTATAGGCCCATTTTAAATAGATGGCTCCCCAAGTAAACCCACCGCCAAATGCGGCCATAACTATGTTGTCGCCTTTTTTGAATTTCTTCTCATAATCCCAAAGCAACAAGGGTATAGTGCCATTAGTAGTATTGCCATACCGCTCTATATTGACCAAAACTTTCTCAGAACCTACTCCCATTCGCTCGGCTGTAGCGTCTATTATTCGTTTATTGGCTTGATGGGGTGCAAGATAAGCAATATCTTCAGCGGTCAAGTTGTTTTTTTCCATAATTTCTTTGGCTACATTGGCCATATTGGTTACGGCAAACTTGAAAACTGTAGAACCTTCCTGCGAGGCAAAATGCTCTCTATTGGTAACAGTCTCTATTGTTGCTGGGCTACGGCTACCTCCTGATTTTTGAAATAAAAATTGAGCTCCTGCCCCATCAGTATGTAGTATGCCATCCATGATACCAAGCTCTTCGTGTGTAGGCTCCAGCATTATGGCTCCTGCACCATCGCCAAAGATAATGCAAGTTGCCCTATCTTGATAGTTGATAATAGAAGACATTTTATCACCACCTACTACAATTACTTTTTTGTATTTACCGGTTTCTATAAATTGTGAACCTGTCATTAATCCATAAAGGAAGCCTGAACAAGCGGCATTGAGGTCGTAACTAAAAGCATTTTTTAACCCCGCCATATCGCAAAGCAAATTTCCAGTAGCAGGGAATACATAGTCTGGAGTGGTGGTGCAGCAAATCAAAAGATCTACTTCTTCAGGTTTGGTATTGGTTTTTTCTAGCAATTGCTTCACTGCATGAATGGCAATATGCGAAGTACCTAACCCCTCTCCTTTTAAAATTCTTCTTTCTTTAATCCCTGTACGAGTAAGTATCCACTCATCGTTGGTTTCTACAATAGATTCAAGTTCTTTATTTGTAAGAATGTAATCTGGTACATAACCGCCAACTCCAGTGATTGAAGCCCTTATTTTACTCATATTTTAGAATTAAAAATGAAAGGCTTTGAAACATGGTTTCAAAGCCTTTCATTGGTTTAATATGTTACTGTTTGTATGTATCTCTTATTTTTTCGCAAACCTTAGATTCTGCTAAAATTCGACCTTGCTCTATCATGTTTTTAATGGCAATGGGTGTAGATATGCCGTGACCTATAATCACGTTTCCATTGACTCCCAGAATAGGACTCCCTCCTACTGCTGCATAGTTGAACAAATCTACAAATTCTGATTTAATGTTTTTTTGTTCCATTACATCATAAATAGATTCGGCCATTTTCAGTATCACATTGCCACTAAAGCCATCGCAAACGATAACGTCGTATTTGGAATTAAACACATCTCGACCTTCAATATTGCCAACGAAATTAATTTTTGTATTTGCCTTTAGCAGTTGGTGTACGGCTAATGAAAGTACATTTCCTTTCTCTTCTTCCTCTCCAAGGTTCATCAATGCTACTGTGGGGTTTGATTTCCCAAAAGCATACTTAGCATACAACGAACCAATTACTGCGAATTGCTCCATATATTCGGGCTTGCAATCTGCATTGGCACCCACATCGAGGATGATACCAAATTTGCCATCTTCTTTGGGAAGAAAACCTGCTATTCCAGGTCTTAAAACCCCTGGGATAGGCTTGATGGTAAACATAGAACCTACCAACATAGCACCAGTATTGCCAGCACTACAGAACACGTCTGCTTGTTGCTTCATCAACATCCCAAAACCAAGTGCAATACTTGAGTCTTGTTTTTGTTGAAAAGCCTTAGCAGGATGCTCGCCCATATTGATTACACTAGGGGCATGCACTAATTGAAATAAATTTGCATCTATTCCTAAATCTAGTAGGTGAGCATTTATTACTTCTGTGTTTCCAATCAAAGTGATAGAAACCTTATCCGCATAAGATTGTTTTGCAAGAAAAGCACCTTCTAAAGTGGCTTTGGGCGCAAAATCTCCACCCATTGCATCTAATGCAATATTCATCGACTATACTGCAACCTCTTTTTCAATCACCACCATTCCTTTGTAATACAATTTCCCCTCATGCCAATGGGCACGGTGAGAAAGGTGCGTTTGGCCTGTAGTTTGACAAACAGAAATATTATCAGCAACAGCTTTGTAATGTGTTCTTCTTTTATCTCTTCTAGTTTTGGAAATTTTCCGTTTTGGATGCGCCATGATTACTTATTATTTATTCGGTTTTTCAATTTTTAAATTGGCCAAAGCTGCCCACCTTGGGTCTGCATTTGGAATTTCTTCTTCGTTTGAATCTGTAGGTTTTGCCATACCTGTAGAGTATATCAAATTGCCCTCTGTATCATCGTCATCTTCGGCTTCATCATCCATATCTGGATTAGAAGATTTGGGATGAATCTTTTTTATAGGTATTGCCAATACAATAAATTCATACACATATTGGGCAACATTAATCTTTGGAGCCGAGCGAGGTATCACTACTATATCTTCGGTCAGCTCTTGATATTCGTCTCCAAATTTGAAAATGAGTTTGTCATTGGTTTTGATAACAAAGTCAAATAATTCGGCACTTCTATCACATTCTATCTCTACTATACCCACAATATCGAAACTTGCTTGCATCATGGTTTCGCTTTTATCGAGTACCAATTTTGCTTTCAAATCTCCCTTTTGCAGAAAAGAATCAGGAAGTTGTTGAAAGAACCCATCACCAACTTCAAACTCATATTCGTGTTTTTTGTTACTGAGATTATAAATATCAATATCAAAATCTTTCAAACCTCTTTTCATTGCTTTAGAAACAAGTTTGCAAACTTACTACAAAATTTTATTTTTGCCAAATAGACTTTTTCAAATACCTTTCAAATATAGTCTATATAACTTTTGGTTATTGGGCTGTAGCCATCATTCCATTTTTTCGATTTTTCACTATATCTATGGCTAGGTATATTGCTTCTCTAAAAGACGATTCGCTGGCAATGCCTTTTCCAGCAAGGTCGTAAGCCGTGCCGTGGTCGGGCGAGGTGCGTGCAAACGACAGGCCTGCCGTAAAATTAACACCTTGCTCGAAAGACAATGTTTTGAATGGAATCAATCCTTGATCGTGATACATTGCTAATACGCCATCAAATTTTTTAAAATGCCCGCTCCCAAAAAAACCATCGGCTGCTAACGGGCCATACATTAAAATGCCTTTATTTTTCAACTCTTCTACCAATGGAGCTATGAAATCTTTTTCTTCTGTGCCCAATAGCCCTTCTTCGCCAGCATGTGGGTTTAGCCCTAGCAATGCGATGCGTGGTTTGGGTATTTGAAAATCATTTTTAAGCGATTTGTAAAGAATATTTATTTTAGCGAGTATCCCTTCTTTATTTAATTTTTGTTTTACATCGCCAAGTGGTATATGCCCAGTAACTACGCCTACTCTAAGTGTATCACTTACCATTAGCATTAAATGTTCCGTTGCGGTGTCTTTGGCTGCGAAATATTCTGTATGGCCTGCAAACTTAAAATCGGGGCTTTGTATGTTTTTTTTATTGATAGGTGCGGTAACAATTGCATCTATTTTTTTAGCCAGTATATCTTCTGTGGCTTTGTTTAGCGACAAGTAAGCACAACGCCCAGCTTCGGTGGTTACTTTGCCAGGCTCTATTTCTAGGTCATCTTCCCAGCAATTGATAACATTTATTTTTTTGGGAATGATGTTTTCGATGGATTTGGCAGGTTGAAAAGTAATTTCCTCTAGTTCTAATAATTTTTTGTATTTGAGTAATATTCTATTTGAACCATAAATTACGGGCGTACATATTTTTGTAATTCTACTGTCGCCAATAGTTTTCAGAATCACCTCTGGACCTATACCGTTGTAATCGCCAAGGGTGATACCGACGATAGGTTTGTCGCTTGTGTCTGCTAAAAAAGTCATAAGGGTAAAAATTTATTTTTTTGCAAAGTTAAAATTAATACTTAAAGCGAGATACTTTATTGTAAATTTCAAAAATTAGATTTTGTAGTTTTGGAAATTACTGTTATCCGTCGCAAAAAACGAATATTATGGAAGTACAACCACTAGGTTCTCTCGACAATTTGGTTTCGGTATTAGATGAAACCAATAGTTACTTTAGAAGACAGGTTCAAAAACAAGTTAATGTAGCCCTTACCCTACGCAATTGGTTGTTTGGGTTATATATTGTAGAATACGAACTGAATGGATTGGATAGAGCCACTTATGGCAAACAACTTTTTAAAGAAATTGCAAAGCGTTCCAAACATATAAAAGGTATATCAGAATCCAATCTTTATATATACAAGCAATTTTATCAAACATACCCACAGATTTTCCAGACAGTGTCTGGAAAATTAGAAAAAGAAAATAAACAAACTATTCAGTCAGTAACTGAACAATTCAAAACCGACCCAAATTTACTCATCAATCGCTTAAGTTTTTCTCATATTATAGAATTGCTGAAGGGAGATAATTTGATAAAACGAACTTTAATAAAAATAGTGTGAAAGTAAAGCCTAAAAAACATCTTGGTCAGCATTTTTTGAGAGACCTTTCAATTGCTGAAGACATTGCTAAAAGCCTTACGGGGCATGGGCAGTACAGCGAAGTACTAGAAATAGGCCCTGGTATGGGCGTACTTACCGATTTTTTAATATTGGAACAAAAACGATTGTCTGTAATAGAAATTGACAAGGAATCTGTAGTGTATTTGCATAAAAAATACGATGCTGAAAAATTGAATATTATTGAAGGAGATTTTTTGAGATTAGCATTGGATCAATTATACAGCCAACCTTTTGCACTCATTGGCAATTTTCCATACAATATTTCTTCTCAAATATTTTTCAAAGTTTTAGATTACAAAAATTTAATTCCCGAAGTAGTTTGTATGTTGCAAAAAGAAGTAGCCGAACGTATCTGTTCGCCTGCTGGCAGCCGAGATTATGGTATATTGAGCGTACTTTTGCAAGCCTATTATAAAACAGAATACCTATTTACGGTAGAGCCACACGTATTTGAGCCGCCGCCAAAAGTAAGGTCAGGCGTAATAAGGGTGACAAGAAATGAAGTGCAAAAGCTGGATTGTGATGAGGTGCTATTTAAAAGTGTTATCAAAATGGCTTTTAATATGCGGCGCAAAACATTGCGGAATGCCTTAAAAGCCCTAAATTTGCCCGATACAGTAATGTCACAAAAAATATTTGACCAGCGGGCAGAGCAGCTTGATGTCAAAGATTTCATTTTTCTAACCAACCTTACTGCTGCTAACCGTACAGGGCAAGTATTGCAAGGCGATTGATGATTTTTATAATAAAATATTCTTTAACTATTAAATACATACTGTCATGGAATTTGAATTGACAGAGGCATTTGTTGACCAAATAAAAGATGCTGTGGCTGCAAGAAAAGTTATGTTCATACAAGATCAAATGAACGAACTACTTGCACCCGATATTTCTTTGGTGATGCACGAACTAGAGATGGACGAGGCCAAGTATGTGCTACAGTTGTTGGATATGGAATTTGGGGCAGAGATTATTAGAGATTTGGATGAAGATTTTAGAAAGAAATTTTTAAAAGATTTTACTTCCGATGAAATTGCCGACTACTTAGAATTCATAGAATCGGATGATGCAGTTGATATCTTGAACGAGCAACCCGTACCTATGCGGGAAGAGGTGATTGACCTCATAGAAGACCCTATCAAAGCAACCCACATACGAGATTTGATGCACTATGACGAAGATTGTGCGGGTGGCTTGATGGGTAAAGAGCTGCTGAAAACAAACCTAAACTGGACTATAGACCAGTGTATAGAAGAGATAAGGCGACAAACAAAGCATGTAGAGAAAATATATTCGATATATGTGGTAGATAATCAAGACAAATTGCTCGGCAGGCTATCGCTAAAAAAGATGCTACTAGCCGATGACAATGCACTAGTGTCTGACATTTACGACCCTGATATTATTTCTGTAGAATCGTACCGAGAGGCCAAAGAAGTTGCAGAGATAATGAAGCACTACGATTTGGTTTCTATACCTGTTGTAAATGTGCATGGCAAGCTGCTAGGGCGTATCACTATTGACGACGTAGTAGATGTGATTACAGAACAGGCGGAAATAGATATGCAAATAATGGCGGGTATATCGAACCCGGTAGAGGAAGACGACGACATTTGGAAACTTTCAAAATCACGACTTCCTTGGCTACTGATAGGCATGCTGGGCGGTATTTTGGGAGCAAAATTTATAGGACTTTTTGAAGCGGATATTGCATTGATTCCGGCAATGGCGTTTTTTATTCCACTCATCACCTCTACAGGTGGCAATGTGGGCATACAATCCTCGTCGGTAGTAGTACAAAGCCTAGCCAAAGAAAGTGGCCCTAGTTTGTTTACTTATGAGAGGCTATTTAAAGGCCTAGTGGTCGCACTCATCAACGGTCTTGCTATATCAACACTTGTATTTTTAATTAATATGGTGATTGGAGAACATACCACGCTGGCCATTGTAGTTTCCACTTCGCTTTTCTGTGTGGTAATGCTTTCATCGCTTATGGGAACAGTAACGCCAATAGTGCTAAGTCGTATGAATGTGAATCCGGCACTGGCGTCAGGGCCATTTATCACTACAGCCAATGATTTGCTAGGCTTAGGTATTTACTTTTTTGTAGCACATATTTTATACGCTAGTTTATAAATTTAAAAAATGGATTTGACAGACCTTTTTTCCGACGATTACTTTATGAAAATGGCTTTGCAAGAAGCTGAGAAAGCCATGGAAGAAGGCGAGATTCCTGTGGGTGCAATTGTGATTTGCAACAACAAAGTAATAGGCAAAGGGTATAACCAAACAGAACGGCTATGCGATGTAACAGCACATGCCGAGATGATTGCCATTACGGCTGCATCTAATTTTTTGGCAAATAAATATTTGAACGAATGCACCATTTACATCACACTGGAACCTTGTGCTATGTGTGCAGGTGCATTAAAATGGTCGCAAATTTCTAGAGTAGTTTTTGGTGCTAGTGACCCTAAACATGGCTTCACCACCTCGCAAACAAACCTACTACACCCTAAAACAAAGGTGAGTAGCGGCATACTCGCCACACCCTGTGAGACCCTGATTAAAGACTTTTTTTTAAAGTTGAGAGAGTAAATTTATTTTATTTAATAATGAAACACTTAATCAATTGATAGAGCTAGTCAATTATTTTCTTAATATTTCTAAACTAACGGTAAATCTCTAATTTACTCAATATAAACTTCTAGCAACTTGGCAGTGGCATGAGGCTTTAGGTTAAAGTGTTTGAGGCAGGCAGGCACAAGAATACATTCGCCTTTTTCCATAGTTACATTGCCTTGCTCATATTCTAGCACAGTAGCACCCTCCAAAGCAATAAATATTACAAAAGAATCTATATTGATATAATCTCTCAACAGATTTTTGTCAAGATTTAGCAAATTGGTAGTGAAATATTGACATTTAACCAGTGTTGCCGATTCGTTTTGTTTCTGTTCGTATTGCGTCTTGTAGTTGTCATAAAAATGATAATCAATGGCTGCAAGGGCTTGTTCGGTGTGCAACTCACGGGTATTGCCTTGGTCGTCTTTGCGGTCAAAATCGTAAATGCGGTAAGTAATATCAGACGTTTGCTGAATCTCTGCTAAGCATACTCCCTTGCCTATGTAGTGTACTCGCCCAGCAGGCAAGAAAAACACATCGCCAGCAGAGACATTTTCAAAGTTGAGAATTTGATCCAAAGTATTATTCTGTAAATGTTGCAAATACATTGCTTCATTTACGGGTTGGTTAAAACCAGCATTAAGCCTTGCTTGCTCATCGGCTTGTAGTATATACCACATTTCAGTTTTGCCAAATGAATTATGTCTTTCTTGAGCCAAATTATCGTCAGGATGCACTTGTATAGACAAGTCGTCGTTGGCATCTATAAACTTGATGAGCAATGGAAATTCCTCCCCAAATTTTTCATACACTTTACTTCCTAATAGGTCGCTTTTAAATGTGGCAATTAATTCTGGTAGTGTTTTTTGCATTAAAAATCCATTGCTTACCACAGAAACATTGCCTTTTACGCCAGATATTTCCCAAGTCTCGCCACAGTTGGGCAATGGGGCAAAATCTTTGTGCAAAAGCGTTTTGATTTTATCACCACCCCAAATTTTATCTTTGAATATGGTCTTAAATTTAAATGGGTATAAATTTGACATATAATCTGTTATTGATATAAAATAATTAAAATGCGAAGTGTAATAACGATATCATTCTTCAAAATTAAAGTATTTACCTTATTATTAACAGCTAATTTAAAAATATTAAAATAGTTATATAATTACAGCGAATAAATACCATTGCATTATTCAAATATTAACTATTACAATATATAACAAATATTGTAATAGTTATATTTTTTTGTTAAATAAATGAAAAATAAGCACTATTTATAAAAATATATTCAATTTATGTAACATTGAATAATTGATTTCGTTAAATTTGTATATAAATAAAAAGTACAAATTATGTATCAAAATCAACTCTTCTTTGACGACTTTCAGAAAGTATTCAAAGTAAAAATTGTAGAGAAAAAAGTAGTATTAACAAAAGTCAAACAAAACACATCCCACACTCATTCTGATATGAGTTTTTGGTTAAAAAGACTGATGGTAAAGTTGCATGTGCAGTATATGTTTCATTAAGCATATACTGCTTTATTGTTAATTTTTATATACTACAACTGTGTATAGTGCTATAGATAACAGAATAAAATTAGCCATAACAACAAATTTATTTTTAACTATTAAAGGCTACAAAATAGACCATTCAGAATTAAGTTGGGTGATGACGTGATGAGCTGTTAAATCGTAAGTGCAGGGTACTACAGACACATAATTCTCGGCCAATGCCGATTCGTCTGTGTCTAGGCCTTTGTCAGAGTTTTCAAAATCACCAGCCATCCAAAAATATCTTCTCCCATTGGGGTCAAATCGTTCTTCAAAATTTTCTTGCCACCTTGCTATGGCTTGCCTACATATCTTTATACCTTTAATTGATTGGTTAGAATAGGCTGGTATATTTACATTCAACGCAGTACCCTTGGCCAATGGTGTTTTTAACACTTGCAAAGCAATTTGTTTAATAATGGATTTACAGTGTTCAATTTCGGCATTGGGATTGTGGTCGCATAAGGAAAAGCCAATTGCTGGCAACCCTTCCAAAGCCGCTTCAATAGCTGCCGACATAGTACCTGAATATAAAACACTAATCGACGAATTACTGCCATGATTGATACCGCTTACTACCAAATCAGGCACTCTATTTTTCAACACATAATGTTTGGCTAGTTTAATACAATCGGCAGGAGTGCCGCTGCACTCATAAGCTACTATTTTATCAAAAATAGCATTGCTATCTAACCGCAAGGTATTACCAATGGTAATAGCATGCCCCATACCCGACTGCGGACTATTAGGTGCTACCACTACTACTTCCCCTATCTCGCTCATGGTTTCTACCAGTAGGCGGATACCTCGAGAAGTAATGCCATCATCGTTAGAAACAAGTATCAGTGGCTTGTGCTTCATGATTTCTTTCTAATCTGCTTCGTTTTGTCAATTGCTTGCTTCAATATATGGTGACCCATTTTATCTCTTTTGGTTTCCAAATATTTCGAATTATGTTCATTGGGGAGCATTTCCAAAGGCACACTTTCTACTATCTCTAACCCATACCCTTCTAAGCCTGCACGTTTTATAGGATTATTACTTATCAATCTTATTTTACTAATTCCTAGTTCTCTAATTATTTGAGCACCCACTCCATAGTCTCTCTGATCCATTTTAAAGCCCAGTTGAATATTAGCTTCTACTGTATCAAATCCTTGCTCCTGCAATTTATAGGCTTTTAGTTTATTCAGTAACCCTATACCTCGTCCTTCTTGATTCATGTACAAAATAACTCCTTTACCTTCTTTCTCTACCAATTCCATTGCTGCATGCAATTGTGGGCCACAATCGCACCTACACGAGCCAAAGATATCGCCTGTGGCACAAGAAGAGTGTACACGCAATAGAATAGGCTCATCTTTTTCCCAACTACCCTTTACTAATGCTAGGTGAATATCTTCAGTATTTATTTGTCGAAAAGCTATCAATTCAAATGTACCCCACTCTGTAGGCAATTTTACGCCGATTTCTGCTTTTATTAAGCTCTCATGACGAAGCCGATATTCAATCAAATCTTTAATTGAAACTAATTTTATTTTATGTTTATTGGCTACTTTTCTTAGCTCGGGCAATCTAGCCATAGAACCATCTTCGCTCATCACCTCTACCAAAACTCCAGCAGGCTCAAAGCCTGCCATACGTGCAAAATCCATCGCTGCTTCGGTATGGCCTGTACGACGCAACACACCACCTTCTTTGGCTTTTAATGGAAAGATATGACCAGGTCTCCCTAATTCTTCTGGCTTAGTATTAAGGTCTACCAAAGCCTTGACCGTTTTAGCCCTGTCAGATGCGGATATACCAGAAGTGCAACCATGACCCAACAAATCTACAGAAACAGTAAAAGCAGTAGCATGCGTAGCAGTATTTCTACCTACCATCAAATCGAGGTTTAGAGCCTCACAACGTTGTTCGGTAAGAGCAATACAAATAAGACCTCGCCCCACCTTTGACATAAAATTAATAATCTCAGGGGTTACACATTCTGCAGCACAAATAAAATCACCTTCGTTCTCTCTATCCTCGTCATCCACTACCAATATTACCTGGCCATTTTTTATTGCTTCAATAGCATCTTTGATGGCATCTAGTCTAATCGCGGCCATATCACGCTACCTCTCCTTCATTAAGCTTTCTTTTCAATTCTGAATAAATAATATAGAATATTGAAAAAACGAAACTACCAAAGAAACCTACCATCAAACATATAGATAATTTAGGACTGTGGTGCTTTTTAAATGTTGTGAAACCTTGTATAATAATAATATCTGGAGTTTCAATATCGTCTTTGGTGGCTATTTCAGTTCTAAAAAGATTTAAAATATTGTTGTAAATGGCACTAGGATCGTTCATGATAATACTAGATTCGCCGGACTTGCCTTTTTTGGTGTACATATCGTTTAACGAATACCTCAAGCTATCCAATTCGGTAAGCTCGGATTGCAATCTTTTTCTTACCGACCGCAAACCATCCTTCCTTTGCTTGCTTTTCATTTTGGTAAACGTATTATTTTCTATATAAAATATAATACCTTTTTCCAATTGCTTTGCAATCATATTATCATCAATAAATGCCTGAATTACAAACTCGCTATTGTTGAGTTCTTTTTCATCGTCGTTGTCTGCCTGAGTAATTAAATCACTAAATTCTTTTTCAGCAAAATTTTTGGCCGAAAAGACTTCGATTTTTTGTATTTTTTTGACTGCTTCAACTTCTAAATTTAGATTTGCCGCAACCTCTTCAAAGTTTTTTTCTTTTAATTGTTTTTGCAAATCATCTAACAATATAATAAAGGAAGGTCCCTTTAATAAATTAGAAGCGACATACATTCTGGTCAAGTATGTTTTAGGTACTACAAAAAAGTACAACGCTGCCAAAGAAGTGCCTATAAGCAGGCTAAATAATATAAATTTTTTCCATTTTTTATACACCCTAAGGGCATTCTTAATGACTTCTAAAAAATCTACCTCTTCCGAAGCAAAAGGGTTTTGGTTGATATTGTGTTCGTGTTGCATAAAATGTGTTATCGTGCGGCTAAAGTAGTAATTTTTGTTAAAAATATAGAATTGGTTGATTTAATTAATCATTATTTGTCTATTAAAATTAATTTAAAAGAAATAATTACTGTAATCTTTTTACTAACAAATAGATATTTAAAATATTTTAAATCTATTTAAGATATGGAATTAACAAGATGTTAATACATACACACTATTTCGTTGTTTAGCATAGCACAAACTTTGCTATTTTTTTGCAAATCACGAAAAACAATTGATTATGACTTTTTAGCCAAATAGTATGTATTAGAAAATAGGAAGTAAAAAGCAATACAATTGATTGGTTTTTTTAAGAGTTTTTACACTTCCAATACCAATTCATAAAATAGTTATTGCTATCCCATAATTTTTTATTACTTTTGTAGCCTTATTTAAAAATATACAGTTTTATGGAATTAAGAAACTATGAGACGGTTTTCATCCTTACTCCCGTTTTGTCTGATACTCAGATGAAGGAAACCGCCGAAAAATTCAAACAACTGCTTATAAACAACAAAGCAGAGTTTGTAAATGAAGAGAATTGGGGCTTGAAAAAATTAGCATACCCCATCCAACACAAAAGTACAGGGTTTTACCAGTTTTTTGAATTTAAAGCAGCACCCACTCTAGTAGCCACATTAGAAACAGAATTTAAACGTGACGAAAAAGTACTTCGATTCTTGACTACCGTATTAGATAAACATGCAGTAGCATACAACCAGAAAAGAAAAAAAGGTGATTTCAAAAAAGTAACTGAAAAACAAGAGGAAAAAGTATCATGACACTCGTAAATGAACCTGTAAACAAAGTCGAGAATCGCAAAAAGTATTGCAGATTTAAGAAAAATGGAATCAAATATATTGATTACAAAGACGCAAATTTCCTTTTGAAATTTGTAAATGAGCAAGGAAAATTATTGCCACGTAGAATTACTGGTACTAGTTTGAAATTTCAAAGAAAAATTGCTCAAGCAGTTAAAAGATCGAGACATATTGCATTGATGCCTTATGTTACAGATTCTCTGAAATAATTTAACTAAAGAAATTCAATGGAAGTAATATTAAAAGAAGATATAAAAGGTCTAGGCTACAAAAATGATGTAGTGATAGTAAAACCTGGTCACGGCAGGAATTATTTAATTCCTCAAGGATTTGCAATGATGGCGTCTGCGTCTAACAAGAAAGTAATTTCTGAAAACGTACGCCAAGCAGCCCACAAGGCTGAAAAGGTAAAAAATGATGCCATGGAACTTGCGGCCAAAATTGGCGACATGCTTATTGAGGTAAAAGCGAAAGTGGGTGAAACTGGAAAAATATTTGGTGCAATCACCTCATTACAAATCTCTGATGCTTTGAAACTAAAAAGTTTTGAGGTCGATCGTAAAAAAATAAGCATCAAAGGCGATGTAAAACATGTTGGCGAATTTGCAGCAGTTTTGGATTTACATAAAGATGTGAAACACGAAGTTAGATTTGTTGTAATTCCAGAATAGCTTTTTTGTAGTTTGTTTTTTGGTTTTCCCAGTGATTGGTAATCACTGGGATTTTTTTTATGAGTAACAGCTATATTTCTAGAAGCAATTCGTTTCAATGCCCTTATCTATATTCGGCAAGTTTTTGATAATCTGAATATTGAAAATATATTTCTAATTTTCATATAATAAACCTTGGTAAAATTTATTTCCTTAATAAGTGCATAAGGAAATTTGACTTAAAACAGTAATTTTACATTCCAAAAAAATATTATTAAAGCAAATGAATAAAAATATATTAGTAATTCCTGGCGATGGCATAGGGCAAGAGGTTACCACATGGGGACAAAAAGCACTAGCAAAAATTGCAGACAAATACCACCATAATTTCACTTTTGATATCGCATTGATGGGGCACGAAGCCATAGAAGCCACTGGTAACCCACTACCCGACGAAACTCTAGCAAAAGCAAAAGCAACAGATGCCATATTATTTGGGGCTATTGGTCATATAAAATATGACAATGACCCATCGGCAAAGGTACGCCCAGAACAAGGATTATTGAAAATCAGAAAAGAACTAGGTTTATATGCCAACTTACGACCAATCAAACTTTTTGATGAATTGCTAGAGGCCTCCAGTATAAAACCAGAAATATTGAAAGGATCTGATATTTTATTTTTTAGAGAATTAACAGGTGATGTATATTTTGGAGAAAAAAAACGCAGTGAAGACCGCAAAACAGCTTCTGATTTAATGATTTACAGCACTTATGAAGTAGAGCGAATTGCTGAAAAAGCATTTCTAGCTGCCCGTACTCGCAGAAAGAAGCTTTGTTCCGTAGATAAAGCCAATGTACTAGAATCGTCTAGGTTATGGCGAGAGGTAGTACAAGAAATGGCAAAAAAATATACTGATATTGAAGTGGAACACATGTTTATCGACAATGCTGCTATGCAATTGATTAAAGACCCCAAAAGGTTTGATGTGGTGCTTACTGCCAATTTATTTGGCGATATACTTACCGACGAAGCCTCGCAAATTGCAGGCTCTATGGGCATGCTTGCCTCGGCATCAATAGGTGATAAGGTGGGCTTTTACGAGCCTATACATGGTTCTGCACACGATATTGTGGGCAAAAATCTGGCAAATCCCCTAGCATCAATTCTATCGGCTTCTTTGCTACTAGATATTTCCTTTGGACTAAAGACTGAAGCAGACAACCTTATTGCTGCAGTAGAGCAGGTATTAAAACAAGGATTTAGAACAAAAGACATTGCCAATGCTAAAACTGAGGCATCCATGATTTTAGGCACAAAAGAAATGGGGCAAAAAGTGATAGATTTAATATAGAAAGTAGTGATTATTTGTACATATAACAAAAGCCTTCATTATTTGAATATGAAGGCTTTTCTTATGTAAATTATTGTATTATTGTATTACAAAAGATTTGGTCATTATTCTTACCTCATTAGCAAAATAAGATATTTGATATATTCCTTGAGGTAATGTAGTTACATCTATAGAT
>JAAFID010000006.1 GCA_013297765.1 Cytophagales bacterium
GGCATTGACCGTAATACGAACAGTGGTGCACATAAAAACTAAGTCTTCGTTCGGCATGCAATGCCAAGAATGAAGACGGTGTTGAACATTTCAAAAACAAGAGTTTTTGAGAAAGATAGTGCGGCAGATTGGTAGCGGGGCTCGATGGAAGTGCATTTATTTCTGGATCAAAAAAGAAAGATAGGTTTGGTCAAAAGAATTAAGAAACAAATCGATAAATTTGGACTCACTAATGAAGATATAGGATTTTCAACATCTTGATTAATAATAAAAATTTACGTTAGTCAGAATGGCAAGAAAAAGGTAAAAAAATAATTTGAGTATGGCAATCAAATTTCAAGCTTACTTCTTAAAAAGCTATAAATCGAAAAAGTGGTATTAACCAATTTGATTAGCATAAAAAAACACTTTGGGTGGTTTTTTTATGCTAATCAAATTGGTTTCATTAAAAATAAGTACCTATTCTAAAACCTATTTTTGGAGCAATACCTGTTTGGAACAATTGATTGTATCTCATATATGCTGAAAAGTTTTCAGTTCCAGCAGTAGGATAATTTTTCTGGGTGTATTTCATTCCTCCCCCAGCATATAAATCTAACACAAACACATCAGCAATGATTAATTGATATCCAAAAACAAGCCCACCATTGTAATATGTACTATAAGCCTCATCCATAGTTACTTTTACAGGATTGATATACATTCCAGTATTAGGATCATATACATTACTGTAGTAGTTATTATTAATTTTATTTACGTCTAAATTTTTAAATCTTAGGTCTTCATATTTAAAAAAAGGTGCAACAAAAAAACCATTTAGATTTTTTGAGGGTTTTAAATAATACCTTACTTGCACTTCTCCAGAATAGCCTTTTATCTCTTCATAGTAACCATTTTTTGGTTGATTAAGGGTAAAACTACCAAAAACTTGAATACTAGCTTTGTTTGTTATAGCTCTTTCGTAACCCAATAGAATGGTATTTGCAAAAAGATTTGTAGGTCCAAATTTAAAGGTATTGCTTTTGACGGGATTTGTAGTTTGGGCATTGGCCATGCTCAAAGTCAATAGGCATGCACTAGCAAGCATAGAAAGAGATTGTAATTTCATATAGTTATAGTGTTAATTAAGATAAAGATATAAATTTTATACCACCAACAAAAATATTATAGCAAGTAGGGCAAAGTATTTACTTTGCCCTATAGAAAAAAATTAAAATTGCTCAGTTTTAGAAAAAAAGAAATTAGATTCTATTTCTGCATTTTCGTCTGAATCTGAACCATGAACAGCATTAGCCTCTAGCGATTTTGCGTATTTTTTTCTAATTGTTCCTTCTTCTGCATTGGCAGGATTGGTGGCACCTATCAATTTTCTAAAGTCTGCTACTGCATTTTCTTTTTCCAAAATCATAGCCACCACTGCCCCCGAAGACATATAGGCTTTCAGGTCTCCATAAAACCCACGCTCTTTGTGCACTTCATAAAATTGGCCTGCACGCTCTTCGCTCAGTTTTGTTAATTTTGCAGCCACCACTCTGAAACCTGCTGCCTCAATCATTTGTGTTATTCCGCCTATGTGCCTGTCTGCTACTGCATCTGGCTTTACCATAGTAAATGTTCTGTTACCTGACATATTAAATTTAAAATTGGTTAGTGCCACAAAGGTAGCTAGATTTAGCATGATTGAAAATTTTATCCTTCAACAAATAAATATTTCTTGGTCTAATGTTAGTAGTTCATGCTTTTTCTTAGCTATTATTTTGTTTTTAATTTCAAATTGAGCCAACTTTACAAATTATAATCAATAGCAAGTATCTATTGCACTAATTTTATATTTTACAGATGAGTCTGAATTTTACTTTTTCAAAATTACCTTTTCACATATAGTATGTTATGATGGAAAAATTTGAAGCATTAAAACTGCTTCTAGAAGCCCCTAAAAAAATCATCATCACCACACATCACAAGCCCGATGCCGATGCACTTGGTTCTTCACTCGCATGGTGTAGATTTTTAAATAAAAAAGGACATCAAGCAAAAGTAATTGCCCCTAGCGATTATCCACGATTTTTGAACTGGATGACAGGCAATAGCGATGTATTGGTATTTAACGATACTACTAAACAGCAAGCAACCGACCTTACCAATGCTGCCGACCTTATATTCTGCTTGGATTTTAATTCTCTATCAAGAATCAACGATTATGGAGAAATAGTAAAAAATGCCCGAGGAATAAAAATAATGATTGACCATCATTTACAGCCCGATGATTTTGCAGATTTTCAAATATGGGACACAGCCGCCGCCGCTACAGCTATTCTTATTTTTAAATTGATAAAAGCACTGCAATCGCAGCAATTGATAGATGTATGTATTGCAGAATGTCTTTATGCTGGTATTATGACTGATACTGGTTCGTTCAAGCACCCAAATACCAATCAAGAAGTACACGAAATAGTTGCCCAATTGATGCAAATTGGTATCAATACAAGCCGTATTCATAAACAAATATTTGACAATAATTCTGAAGAAAAATTAAAATTTTTAGGCTTTGCCCTATCAGAAAAATTAGTTGTTTTAAAACAATATCATACTGCCTACTTTGTGATTAATCATAAAGAATTAGAGCGATACAACTCTCAAACAGGCGATACAGAAGGCCTAGTGAATTACGCACTTTCTCTTGAAGGAATCGTAATGGCTTGTCTTATCATAGAACGATCAGATGCTGTAAAACTATCATTTCGTTCTAAAGAAAATTTTTCGGTCAATCAGTTTGCTAGAGATAATTTTGAAGGGGGTGGTCACCGCAACGCCGCCGGAGGCAAATCAGACCTAAACTTAAAAGATACCGAAACCAAATTTTTGGAAGCTTTGCCACATTATGAAAATGAATTATTAATCAATTATAAAATAGAACAAACAACATGTTAAAAAATGTATTTACTATCGCCGCTATGGCTGGTGTAGTGCTTCTTTCTTCTTGCAAAGAATATAAAACAAACGAAAATGGATTAAGATATAAAATTCTAGCCGACTCTACTGGTCCAGTAGGCGAGGAAGGCGGTGAGGCTTTGATTCATTTCCAAATTACTAACCATCAAGATTCGTTACTGGAATCGACCTTCAAACGCAACAGCCCAATGCCTATTCAGATAAAAAGTGGAGAATTTAAAGGCGGCTTGGTCGAAGGCTTGATGCTACTTTCAAAAGGCGATAGTGCTGTATTTTTAATCAGTGCCGATTCGATTTTCAAAAAACAACCCACTTTGCCACCAGGTGTATTCAAAGGTAAAGATTTGAAATTTACAGTAAAAGTAGTCAGTCTTTTAGGTAAAGCAGAAATTGCAAAAGAACGTTCCAAAATGGAAAAAGAGTTTGAAACAAGAAAGCAGGAAATGGAAGGTCAATTGGGCAAAGACACCCTAGTGATTATTGACCATTTGAAAACCAAAAAAATCAAGTATAAAAAAAATCAAGGTGGCGTTTACTATAGCATTACCAAAGCAGGTAACGGCAAAAAGTTAGCTATGAACGATAGTATCAAAGTAAATTATGTAGGTAAATTTTTGGATGGAAAAGAATTTGATTCTGGAAAAGATTTCCCAATCGTATTGGGCGTAAGCCAAGTGATATATGGTTGGCATATGGGTTTGAGCGAGCTATCTCGTGGCGATAAAGCTACCCTATACATTCCTTCGCCATTAGGCTACGGTGCTCAAGGTGCGGGCACAATTCCACCCAATACCATTTTAGTTTTTGATATAGAGATACCAGAAAAATAATATTTTCAAAAATTAAATATTTACATGAGCCATTTTCTTTGGGGGAAATGGCTCATCATTATTATTAAACGATTGTAATTTATATGTCTGAAAAAATTTTAATACTCGACTTTGGTTCTCAATACACACAGTTGATAGCACGTAGGGTACGTGAACTAAATGTGTACTGCGAAATACACCCATACAACAAACTACCTAAGATTGATGAAAGTATAAAAGGAATCATTTTATCGGGTAGTCCATGTTCCGTAAGAGAGATAGATGCACCAGAAGTAAACTATCAACAATGGATGGGGAAATTACCTATTCTAGGCGTATGCTACGGTGCACAACTGATGGCACAAAAATCGGGTGGCTTGGTGTCGCCATCCAATGTGCGTGAGTACGGGCGTGCCAAGCTGACCCATGTAAACACCGATAATAAATTGATGAAGGAATTGACAGCAAATTCTCAAGTATGGATGTCGCATGGAGATACCATAACATCCATTCCAGCCAATTTTGAAATTATTGCCAGTACCGATACCGTGCAAGTAGCTGCTTTCAAGGTTACAGGGCAAGATACCTACGGAATACAATTTCATCCAGAAGTTACTCATTCTCTAGAAGGTAAAATATTGCTAAGAAATTTTGTAGTACATATTTGCAATTGCAGCCAAGACTGGACCCCCGATGCATTTGTAGATAGTACCATTGCAGCACTGAAAGCCACTTTACAAAACGACAAGGTAGTACTGGGTTTATCTGGTGGGGTAGATTCATCTGTTGCAGCGATTTTGATTTCCAAAGCAATAGGCAACAACCTGACCTGTATATTTGTGGATAATGGCTTGTTGCGCAAAAATGAATTTGAAGAAGTATTATCATCATACAAGCACATGGGCTTGAATGTAATAGGTGTAAATGCAAAAGAACAATTTTATGCTTCCCTAGCTGGCCTTAGCGAGCCAGAAGCAAAACGAAAAGCCATTGGCAAAACTTTTATTGAAGTATTTGACCAAGAAGCACACAAAATTCAAGACGTTAAATGGTTGGCTCAAGGCACCATATATCCCGATATCATAGAGTCTGTCTCTGTAAAAGGCCCTTCCGCAACCATCAAATCGCATCATAATGTAGGCGGCCTACCCGACTATATGAAATTAAAAATTGTGGAGCCTCTTAAAACATTGTTCAAAGACGAGGTTAGGTTGGTAGGCACCACCCTAGGTATAGACCCTCATTTAATTGGCCGTCACCCATTTCCTGGACCAGGCTTGGCCATTAGAATTTTGGGCGACATCACTCCCGAAAAAGTGGAAATACTTCAAAATGTGGATTCCATATTTATTGGTGGTTTGAGGAAAGCGGGATTGTATGATAAAGTATGGCAGGCAGGAAGTATGCTGCTACCCATTCAATCGGTAGGTGTCATGGGCGACGAGCGTACTTATGAACGTGTGATTGCATTGCGTGCAGTAACCAGTACAGATGGGATGACCGCCGACTGGGCTCATTTGCCTTATGATTTTTTGGCCGATATAAGCAACGAGATAATAAACAAAGTAAAAGGTGTAAATCGTGTGGTGTACGACATTAGTTCTAAACCACCTGCTACTATTGAGTGGGAATAGCCCTTTAATTTTTACTACTGCTTTTTTGGGGATAGCATGTTTCTTATTTACTTTGACAGAAGCAATATATGTAACTTTATAGGAGTGTAAATAAATAAAAGTCAATGAATACAACTTTAAAAAAAAAGATTTTTAAAATAATTGCCCTGTTGGCAGTTTGTTTTTCATGTCAAAATAACAACGTTCCTGATGGTGTTATTGCCAAAGATAAAATGACTAAAATATTGATAGAGATCCATAATTTAGAAGCTAAAATAGCTGTACAAAATATGCCTGCTGATTCCTCTAAAATGTATTACTACAAACTACAGGGTGAAATATTCAAATCTTACCAAACCGATTCGTCACAGTTTAATAAAAGTTTTAAGTATTATTTGGGTCAAGGAACGGCATTCGACAATATTTATGCAGCCGTGGTAGATAGCTTGAGTTTGCAGGAAGCAAAAAAATGACTTAAAATAAGGGATTAAAAACAATAAATATATGACAAGTATTTTTAATGGTATTTTTATATTTTTAAGCCTAAAATAAACGAGGTAGCTATTGCGTATAAACTAATTTACATTAAATTTGTATCATAGCTGGTTGAAAGATCTTGGAGCATATATAGGACGCCCGTCCTTTGCTCCAAGTTTTTTTTGTGCTTAATTTAAAATTCGCTGGCTTGATAAAAAGATAAAAAATAATACCTATAAACTTAACTTTAATCCGTCGTAAGCGATTTTTACATTTTGAGGTAGTTCTGCTTGTACTTGAGTGTGCAAGCCCATGGTATGACTCAGGTGTGTAAGATATGCCATTTCTGGCTGAATGGTTTCTATAATGTCCAATGCCTCGGCAAGTGTAAAATGCGAGATATGTGGTGTTTTTTGTAGAGCATTTAAAACCAAAATTTTGCTACCTTTTATTTTCTCTATTTCTATTTCCGAAATACGGTTGGCATCGGTGATGTAGGTAAAATCTTTAAAACGATAGCCAAAAACAGGAAGTAAATGATGATAAACTTCTATTGGTATTACTTCTACACCTTCTATTTGAAATTTTGTATTTTCTATAATGTTCAAATCAATGAGCGGTACACCTGGGTATTTGATGTCGGCAAAGGCGTACTCAAATTCTTTTTTTATTTGGTTTAATACATTATTTGTTGCGTAAATAGGAAGATTCTTTTTTTGCAAATAATTAAAACCTCTTACATCGTCTAGGCCTGCAGTGTGGTCTTTGTGCGCATGGGTGAATAGCAAAGCGTCTAACTGTAGAATATGTTCTCGTAATACTTGCTGTCGAAAATCGGGGCCACAGTCTATGATAAAACTTTTTGAATCTATTTCTACATGTATTGAGGCTCGCAGCCTCTTATCTCTAAAATCTAATGATGTGCATACAGCACAACGACAACCTATGATAGGAATACCTTGCGAAGTGCCCGTACCTAAAAATGTAATTTTCAAATGGGAAGTTCGGTTTGTGTAATTTCCAAATACAATATTCTGTTTTTTTCTGTAAGCCTTGATACATCTGGCTCTATGGCTCGAAGTATTTCTATGAGACAATTGATTTTACCTTCTAGGGGAAAGTATTTATTCACAATGGCTATTTTAGTGTCTTTGAGTAGGCAAAATCCAGAATGGAAATTGCCTTTTTCATACCGCAGCATATAGTCAGATTCGCTGAAAATATCCTCTAGTTTGCTTAAAAAATGAGTAGTGTATTTGATGTTCATTTACCCTAATGGCTAGATTGCTATACTTGGATTTTATTTAGCAGTCCATCTTTTTACGCTGTCCACCAACTTGTCAAAATCTAGTGGTTTGGGAATGTATTCATTAATGCCTACATTTTTAAAATCAATATCGGTATAGTTTTTGGCATTGCCAGTAATTGCTATAATAGGAATTTGAGACTTGGTGCTATCGCTTAGTGCTCTAATGGCTTTGGCACATTCCATTCCATCCATTTGGGGCATATTGATGTCAAGCAAAATGACATCGAAAGTGGCATTTTCCAATGCCTTCAACACATCTTTTCCATTTTTTACGGTGCTAATTTCGAAATTTTGAAATTGCAATATTTTTTTTGTAAGATTCTGTATTACAGAACTATCTTCGGCTATTAATACTTTTTTGGCTGACATATTTTTATCATTAATTGATGTTACGAATTCAATAAAGTTGGATAATGTTGTTTAAAATAATAAAAAGCTTTGAAAAGTTCTTCGAAGTCTGCAACTAAATTTTCTTGATTACCTTGTTTCAAATTATTTTCAATGTATTGGGAAAGTCTTTCTAGCTCAATAATACCTAGGGTTCCAGAGGTACCTTTCAAAGTATGCAAAATACTCAAAAGATTTTTAATATCATTGTTTTGTATGGCTGTTTTACATTCTATAATCTGTTCTTCGGTTTCTTCTGCAAATTCTAAATAAATAGCTTGCAACATTTCATCATTGGCAAAAGATTTTAGTTTATTTACTACTTGACTATCTAAGCAGGTTATTACATCGGTATATTTTTTTTGAACAATTTCATCTGCAATTAAAGACGAGGCCTTGTCGGTCACACTTATTTCTTCAATTTTTAAATTTTGTAACCATTTTTGTACTTTTCCTATCAATGCTTCAGAGGTGATGGGTTTAGAAATATAATCATCCATACCATTGTTCAAAAACTTTTCTTTATCGTCTTGCATTGAATAAGCAGTCATGGCAATGATTGGAGGCAAAGTAACAAGATTCAATTTTCTAATTTCAGCAGTAGCTGTAACGCCATCCATTTTGGGCATTTGAATGTCCATAAAAACAATGTTGTAAAAATTTTCTTTTACTTTGTCTATGGCCTCTATCCCGTTGCTAGCAAGGTGTACTATACAACCTGATTTTTTCAAAATTTCAGATGCCACCAATCTGTTGATTTGGTTGTCATCTACCAATAAAATTCTAGGAGAATAGCCTACAAATTTTTTAGAGGTTACTGTTTCTTCTTTTGCCGATGCTTTATCGGCTCCACGCATGCTTTCTCTAGCTTCAAAGGTAAACCAAAAAGTGCTTCCAATACCTACTTCCGAACTGACACCTACCTGCCCATTCATCATTTTACAAAGTTCTTTGGATATAGCTAGCCCTAGGCCTGTGCCTGAATACGACTTTGAAGAAGAATTGTCCACTTGACTAAAGGATTCAAAAAGTTTTTTCAAATCATCTGGCGATATTCCAATTCCTGTATCGCTTACCGCTACTTTAATTCGATAAGTATCTTCGTGTTTTTGCTCTAAAAAGACATTGATGGCTACGCCGCCAGTTTCGGTAAACTTGATTGCATTTGAAGTAAGGTTGGATATAATTTGTAGTAGCCTTATTTCGTCGGCTAGTATAAACCTAGGCACATCGGCAGCTAGGTGATAGGTAAGGCTTATATTTTTACCTATTGCTTGCTGATAAAATAGAGCATATAATTTGTCTATTGTTTGTTCAAAATTGATAGATGTCAATTTCAATTGCATCTTGCCAGCCTCTATTTTCGATAGGTCTAGGATGTCGTTGAGTATGCTGAGCAATGTTTCAGAAGATACTTTGATGGTTTGCACATAACTGCGTTGCTCTATATCCAGTGGCGTTTCGTTCAGCAAATCTATCATTCCTATGATGCCATTCATGGGCGTGCGTATTTCGTGGCTCATGTTCGCCAAAAAACTTTCTTTTATTTTTAGCGAGCGTTCGGCAAATTCTTTTGCCTTTAGCGTTTCTTGCTGTGCTTGCTGCAAGTAGGTAATGTCTCTGGCTACACCCTCTACAGCTATTGGTTTTCCTTCTTTATTTAATATCAACCGAATGTTTGAGATGGTTTGAATAATCTCACCATTTTGCAATTGCAAATTATTTTCAAAATTTCTTACGGAGCCTGTTTTCAAGAGTTCTCGAATAAGCATGGCTTGTTTTTTTTGATTTACATAAAATTGGGTAATGTGCTTTCCTATAATAGCATCTTCTGAATAGCCGCTCAAAATGCAGCCAGAAGGGCTAATCATGGTAATTTTTCCAAACACATCAGTACGGTAATAGATGTCTTGAAAAGATTCAAAAATACTTCTGAATTTTTCTTCGCTTTCTTGCATGGCAAGTTCCGAATTTTTCTTTTCGGTAATGTCGTGCGATATACCCGATACCTCTTCTATTACACCATTGGGCAGAAATATAGGATTGAGGTAGGTTTCTCTCCATATCCGGTGACCATCTTGATTGATGGTGCTGGTTTCAAAATGTTGTGGCTTGCCTTCAAATGCTGCTTGATAACTTTCATTTACAAAATTGTGGTACTCTGGGGCAGCCAGCATCATGCTTTCTTGAGTCTCTGCAAGTGGGTCTATTTCGGGTAGTTTGCCAAATTTTCGTAAAATAGCATTGGCATAGTTTTGATTAAAATTGGTCAATCTTAGTTTTCGATTTACCGACCATATAAGGTGTGAACTGCTTTGAAATATTGATTCTAAGCGTGCTGTTTGTTCTATTATTTTTTCTTCATTTCTTTTTCTTTCTATCGCAATGGCGATTTGCCCAGAAATAAAATCTAATAATTCGAGGTGTCTTTTTTTATACTTGTTTCTATCGCTATGGCTCTTTACTGCTATTACCCCAATGGTTCTATTCTCTAATCTTAGTGGTACACCCAGCCATATTTTGGGTACTGGTCCTAGCAACTCAAGTGTGTGTTCATTGGCTAGTTTAATGATGTCTTCTTCGTATAGAAAAGTGGGCTTGTCGTTGAAAAGTGAATATTCAGTAAGCCCCTTCCCTATCTTACGTTTGTTGGTGGTAATCACATGGGGAATTGTTTCATCGACATAGTAGGGAAAGTCTAGCGAATCGTGTTCTTTGTCGTACAATGCTACGTGAAAGTTATTGACGGCTATCATTGATTTTAGCTCTTGGTGAATATTGTGCAAGAGTGTTTCTAAATTGTTGCTATTAATGGTAAGGGTGGCAATTTTGTAATATAAATTTTGTGCTTTTTCGGCACGAATTCGTTCTGTTGCATTGTGAAAAATGCCTCTGAAGGCCACAGCATTGTTATTTTCGTAGCGAATGTTAATACTGCCAATTAAGTATATACTTTTACCCTGTTTGGTTAGAAATACAGTTTCTATTTTATCATCGTGATTGCCTTGCAAAATTTGTTGCAAAACATCTAAAGTTTCTTCTTTATAATCTGGGTGCAGTAGGTCTGCTATAGATAGTTTGATGATTTCTTCATCAGCATATCCTAGGGTATTTTTCCAAGCATTATTTACAAAAAGTATTTGACCATCTATAGTGAAAACCTGTATTAAATCGTTCGCATTTTCAAACAAATCATATAGGTGTTCATTGCTTTCTTTCAGGGCTTTTATCACCCTCTTTTTCTCAGTAATATCCTCTCCTACTAGTGTTATTTCATCTACATTATCATCGGCATAATCTGCAATTACATGAAACTTTACGTGCTTTATGGAGCCATCGAGTGTAACAATTTTTCTTTTAATACGCTTCAACGAATTGTCTTTTGCAAAAATTTGGTGTAGCTCTTCTATTGGCTCTTCAACGTTTTCTTTGGGGAATATTTCACTCCATTTTTTTCCTATTAAAAAATTTTTTTCCCAACCAGTAAACTGTAGTAGCGCTTCGTTGCAATAGGTAATGATGCCTATTTTATTGATACTAAGGGCTACAAGTCCCACTTTTTCTAGGGTAAGCCTGTATTTTAGTTCTGATGCACTGACTTCGTGCGGGGATGTTTGTTTTTTGCCAAATGGAAGTAAAGAGGTGAGGTATTTAATTTCATCTATTAATTCGTGCTTAGTTTTATCAAACAATTCCATGCTATCAGTATTTAAGGCTAGCTCAAATATAACATTTGATGCTGGTTTGGCAATCGGCTGAGAATATTTGTTGTGTCTGTTTGGTTGATTTTTTTAAATAGAAAAATATCAATTCGGCTATAAGTCTATTCGTAAAAAAATAATCGTCGTTCTGTTGGCAATTCAGTATCATTTTCTTTTTTTTAGTTAAACTTGCAATCTACTATTCAATGAATGAATAAATCTTAATTATTTACTCCATTAAAAAACAACCCCAAAATGACACAAGAACAATTAGGTACACTTACTGTGGTTACTGGCGACCAAGAGTTTTTTCCAGGTATTGGTAAAATTGCTTTTGAAGGCAGGGAATCTAGAAATCCTATGGCTTTCAAACATTACAATGAGCACCATATCGTTGGTGGCAAAACAATGAAAGACCATTTGCGATTTGCAGCAGCTTACTGGCATAGCTTTGTAGGTACAGGTGGTGACCCATTTGGCCCAGGCACCAAAACATTTGCCTGGAATAGTGGCGACCCCATCACAGCAGCAAAATTGAAAGCCGATGCGGCTTTTGAATTTATTACCAAAATGGGCATTCCCTATTACTGCTTTCATGACTTTGACCTAGCACCAGAAGGCAATTCTGTGGCCGAATCTGAAAGAAACCTACAAGAAATAACGGCTTACGCAAAACAAAAACAGCAAGATTCAGGGGTAAAATTACTTTGGGGTACTGCGAATTTATTTTCAAATCCAAAATACATGAATGGGGCCAGCACCAATCCTGATTTTCAGGTATTGTGCCATGGTGCTGCTCAAGTAAAGGCAGCGATAGATGCTACTGTAGAATTGGGCGGTGAGAACTATGTATTCTGGGGCGGTCGTGAAGGCTACATGTCTTTGTTGAATACCAATATGAAACGTGAAAAAGAACATTTGGCAAAATTTCTTCAAATGTCTCGTGACTATGCCAGAAGTATTGGTTTCAAGGGTACTTTCTTGATAGAGCCTAAGCCCATGGAGCCTTCAAAACATCAATATGACTTTGATAGTGAAACGGTGATTGGTTTCTTAAGACAATATGATTTGCTAGGTGATTTTAAACTAAACATAGAGGTAAACCATGCCACACTTGCTCTACATACCTTTCAGCACGAGTTGCAAGTGGCAGCAGATGCTGGCGTATTGGGCAGTATAGATGCCAACCGTGGCGATTATCAAAATGGATGGGATACCGATCAGTTTCCTATCAATTTATATGAATTGACCGAGGCCATGCTGGTGGTATTAGAATCAGGTGGGTTTGGTAAAGGCGGTGTAAATTTTGATGCCAAAACCCGCAGAAACTCTACCGACCCAGAAGATTTGTTCATAGCACACATAGGCGGCATGGATACTTTTGCAAGGGCTTTGGTGATTGCCAATAATATCCTTACCCAATCAGATTATAAAAAATGGAGAACTGACCGTTACGCTTCATTTGACCATGGCGACGGTCAAAAATTTGAAAAAGGAGAATTGTCTTTGACAGATTTGAGAAATATTGCTGCACATCACGGTGAACCTAGGCAAATAAGCGGTAAGCAAGAACTGTTTGAAAATTTAATCAATCAATTTATATAGTTGCGTCGTTTTCTTTATAAATAACAAAGCCCGAGTGTTCAACAATGCTCGGGCTTTGCTGTTAAAATATTAGACAATTTGATGAAAAAATATAAATTCATTTAGGTAAATTGAAATATTAAATTCCCTTCTATGGCTCTTTTAAAATCATATCTCTCGACTACACTATTGTTTATCACTATTGGTGCATCGGCACAGTTTATGTCACAAAAAAAAATCATCTCAGAAACTGTCCCTAATACTGTGGTGGTAAAACTTTTGCCCACTTCTATTGGTTTGGTAAAAGGTGCAAGAGTATCGTCGCCTATTTTCTCCAAGATTTTTGAATCGGTAGACATCATATCCTTCAAGCAGTTATTTCCATTGGCTACAAAACAAAATTGCTTGGCTAAAAATATAAATAAGGCTAACAATATAGATCTTTCTGGAATTTATGTTTTAAAATATGCGGGCAATAAAAGTATTGATGAAATCATAATTCAACTAAAAAAATCAGGCTTGGTAGCCTATGCAGAGCCACAGTTTATAGACCATGCACTATTCACACCCAACGACCCCGAAGCAGATGCAAATAAAGGCAAACAATATCAACTAGCTGCAATCAAGGCCTACGAAGCATGGGACGTGGAAAAAGGAGATACAAATATGGTAGTAGGCATTGTAGATACTGACCAAAACATCAATCATCCTGATTTAGTGGGGCGTACAAAAATTAATATCCTTGACCCAATCAATGGAAAAGATGATGACAATGATGGATTTATAGATAACTACAAAGGGTGGGATGTAGCCGAGGATGATAACGATGTAACCGCAAAACAAGTAATTGTAGATAATGCTACAAAGACTAGTAAAGACACTTTGAACGGGCATAGCCACGGTACTAGAGTATTTGGCTTTGCAGGTGCTACAGTAAATAATGGAATAGGCATTGCAGGGGTCACTTTTAACAATAAAATGTTGCCAGTGAAAGCAATGAGTGATGTAGATGCAAGAACAGGAAGTATTTCAGATGGATATATAGGAATAATTTATGCTGCCGAGCATGGTGCAAAAGTTATTAATTGTTCTTGGGGTAGTTTTGGTAGCTATTCACAATTGGCACAAGAAGTAATCAATTATGCAACCTTCAATTTTGATGCACTAGTAGTAGCCGCTGCTGGCAATGAAAATGTAGATAAAATGTTTTACCCTGCATCTTATGAAAATGTGATGTGTGTAGCTGCGTCAGAAGTTACAGGCAATAAAGATGATATAAAAGCACCATGGGCTACCTACAGCCATCAAGTAGATATTAGTTCACCAGGCGTAAATATGTACAGCACATACAGAGATGGCTACGCACAAGAAAATGGTTCGTCTTATGCTGCACCCACAGTAGCAGGGGCTGCTGCCTTGGTAAGGGCACATTTTCCAAAATATAACGCTTTGCAAACACTAGAACAATTGCGTACTACAGCAGACAATATGGATGCCACCCCAGCCAACGCTGCGTACAAAGAAAAATTGGGCAAAGGCAGATTAAATATTTTTAGAGCATTAACTGAAACTACCTCACCAGCAGTGAAAATGTTTAAAAGCAACCTACCAAACAACCTTACTACCTTTGCCTATAAAGGCGAAACGATAAAATTGGTAGGCTATTTTAGAAATTATTTGGCATCGACCACCAATTTAAAAATAACACTTACAGCACTTTCACCATTTATAGATGTGCAAGACAGTGTTATAAGCCTTGGTAAAATAGGAACCCTAGACTCTGCCACCCACGAGAGCAGACCATTTGTATTTACTATAAAAAATAACATTCCAGTAAATCAAGCAGTAGAATTTAAATTGAGTTTTTCTGATGGTAACTATACCGATTATCAATATTTTTGGGCTACTTTCAATCCAGATTTTGTAACCCTAGACACTAATCAAATCAAAATAACGATTACCAGCAATGGTAGAGTGGGCTTCAACGATATTTCCAGTTCACAAGGCTTGGGCTTGGTTTACAAAAATAGAAATTTACTATTTGAATCTGGACTGGTAATTACAGCTCCCAATAAAAAAATATCAGATTGTGTTCGCTCATCTCCAATTAGCAATAATGCACTCAGTTTTAAACCCATCAAAATAGTAGACTTTACTACCTCTACCTTTGCGGGTCAAGAAACTACTTCAGAATTTGAAGACACCAGCGGGAATAGAATAGGCGTTAAGGTAATCCAAAATTCTTACGCTGCTGCTACAGCACCTAACGATAAATTTGCCATAGTGAGATATTATATTACCAATACCGCTAGTGCTGCTATAGATAGTATGAGGGTTGGTATTTATTCCGATTGGGACATTATGACCTCAAATAGAAATCGAGCAGATTATGACCCAGCTACCAACATGGCATTTTGCTTCAGCTCACAAACAAATGGCATCTATGCAGGTGTAGCATTGTTGAGCGGGCAACCTGTTTCTGTATTTTCATTCGACCACTCTAGCACCAATACTAGTAACAATATCAACCCCAATGATGGCTTCACAAATGAAGAAAAAAATAGGTCATTGGCCAATGGTATCCTTCGTGCCAAAGCAGGGATAAATGGTTTAGGAGGCGACGTGTCGCAAATGATTGGCGGTACGCTACTTAATATGCAGCCCAATGAAACTCGTCAAATAGCATTTGCTTGGATAGCTGGCGACAATAAAGCAGATTTGATAAACAGTGCTAAAGCAGCGAAAACATTATATGACGCAACTATAAAACCATTGTCGGTTTATACAGAAAACGAAGCTACAGAAATTGCCATTTTCCCAAACCCTACCAAAAATATACTGTATGTAAATATTTTCAATAGCACCAATGCTAGCCCTGCTAGTATAGAAAATATGATAGGTAGTACCGTATGGAATGGTATTATAGAAAAACCTACTTACCCCATAGACATTGAACAATGGAGCAAGGGGCTATATATTTTAAAAATAAAAGTGGGAGATAAAATAGTCGTGAAGAAATTTATAAAAGAGTAAGGTTTATTTTTTATAATTTGTAAAAATTTAAAAAACATTGCATAATAGGTGTCAATAGGCCTACTTTTGCGGTAATCATATTTCAGAATAAAACTAATACAGCATGGCGCTAGTGGAAATGGTAATGCCAAAGATGGGCGAAAGTATAATGGAGGGAACCATACTTAATTGGTTGAAGAAAGTTGGCGATAGAATAGAGCAAGACGAGTCTGTACTAGAGGTAGCTACCGACAAGGTAGATACCGATGTACCTGCACCTTATGCAGGCGTTTTGCACCAAATACTTGCCAATAAAGGCGATGTAGTGCAGGTGGGGATGCCTATTGCACTTATTAACAGCACCCCCGATGAAATACCAACTACCTCAACAATATTAGAACAAAAACAAACTACGTCGCTACCAGTATTGGCAGATAAATTAGTGTCACAGCCACAAAATCATATTGAGCAACATCTGCCTCTGCCTACTACCAAGCAGCTAGTGACACCTACCACTTTGGCTTCAAATAAGAATGAAGGAAGATTTTATTCGCCACTAGTTCTCAATATTGCCCGCCAAGAAAATATTTCTCTTACTGTACTAGAACAAATGAAAGGTACTGGTAGAGAAGGCAGAGTAACCAAAAACGATATTCTTTTATACCTTCAATCTCGCAAAGTTGAGGCTCAACAACATGATGTAGAGCGTACAGAAACAATCATTGAGACTCCAGTAGAAATAAAAAACGTACCGCCTGTGCAGGCAATTGAGCCAACACCAGCCAAAACCTATGCTTCGGTATCGGGCAAGCACGACATCATAGAAATGGATCGGATGAGGAAAATGATTGCCGAACGAATGCTCGATTCGCAACGTATTTCTGCACACGTTACCTCGTTTGTAGAGGCAGATGTTACTAATATAGTGTACTGGCGAAACCGCATGAAACAAGATTTTATGCAGAAAGAAGGGTTGGCACTCACCTTTACACCTATTTTTATGGAGGCTGTCATCAAAGCTTTAAAAGATTATCCGCTAATGAACTCGTCGGTAGATGGAGATAAAATTATTGTAAAAAAAGACATCAATATTGGCATAGCCGTCGCCCTCTCCAACAATAATTTGATAGTACCTGTGATAAAAAATGCCGATGATATGAATATTGTAGGTCTTACCAAGCGGGTGAATGATATTGCAAAAAGAGCCAAATTAAATAAAATATCGCCCGATGAATTGCAAGGCGGCACCTACACCATATCCAACGTGGGGTCATTTGGCAATGTAATGGGTACGCCAATATTGGTGCAGCCTCAGGTAGGTATTTTGGCATTAGGTACTGTGGTAAAGAAACCCGCCGTAATAGAGACCGAGCAAGGCGACACTCTAGGCATACGCCACATGATGTTTTTGTCGCACTCTTACGATCATC
The DNA here is from genome assembly GCA_013297765.1 of Cytophagales bacterium. Classification (GTDB taxonomy): domain Bacteria; phylum Bacteroidota; class Bacteroidia; order Cytophagales; family Cytophagaceae; genus REBA01. The sequence continues at coordinate 17,275 of JAAFID010000006.1, forward strand.
GTATTATAGATGGGGCATTGGGTGGCATGTTTGTACGCCGTGTAGCCGATTATCTAGAGCAATTTGATCTATCTAGAAAAGTATTTTAAACATGTGGCAAGACCTAGACAAGCAAGCTACGCTATTTCTCAATTCACTTCATCACCCTAGTATAGACCAAGTGATGATATTGATTTCAAATAAACCCACTTGGTATCCACTGTATGTACTACTTATAGGTTTAATTATCTATACTTCTAGAAAAAGGAGTTGGTTGGTATTGGTGAACATTGCTTTGCTCATTACCCTTGCCGACCGTATTTCTTCAGGATTGATAAAACCTTTAGTGATGCGTTTGCGACCTTGTCATGAAGCATTGATGTATCCTTTTCTTCACCTGCCCGATGGCTGTGGGGGTAGCTACGGATTTGTATCTTCTCATGCAGCCAACACTTTTGCTATTGCATGTTTTTTATTTTTGTATTTTAATAAACAGAAGTGGACTTATTTACTTTTTCTATGGGCTGCAGTGGTAAGCTATAGTCGTATTTATTTAGGGGCACACTACCTAGGCGATGTGATGTGTGGTGCTTTACTCGGCGGTGGCTTGGGCTGGCTGGTATATAGGTCGTATTTGGTATTTTACCAAAAAATATTTCAGACTTCACATCTATTCAATTCAAAATAATGCAGATGCCACATCAGTTCTCTGTCATTATACCCATTTACAATCGCCCTGATGAAATGGATGAATTGCTGCAGTCTCTTTGCCAGCAAACGATTGTCAATTTTGAAGTCATAGTGGTCGAAGATGGTTCTACTACACCATGTTGGCATGTGGTAGAAAAATACAAATCCCAATTAGATATTCATTATTTTGCAAAGACCAATTCTGGTCCTGGCGATAGCCGCAACTTTGGTGCAGCACAGGCCTGCACCGATTATTTTATTTTTTTTGATTCTGATTGTTTAATACCGCCACAATATTTTGAGCGACTTGCCAATAAAATCAATGCACAAGACATTGCATGCTTTGGAGGCCCCGACAAGGCACACCGCACATTCTCGCCAATCCAGAAAGCCATTAGCTATTCCATGACCGCTATGCTTACTACAGGAGGCATGAGAGGCGGTAGCGAGCAAATGATAAAATTTCATCCACGCAGTTTCAATATGGGTTTTTCTCGAAAAGTTTTTGACCTTACCCAAGGCTTTTCTGCTATGCGGTTTGGCGAAGATGTAGATTTTAGCCTTCGGGTAGAAAAACTAGGTATTACTTGTTGGCTTATTGCAGATTGCTACGTTTACCACAAGCGACGTACTGACTTTGGTAAATTTTACAAACAAATTTTTAATTCGGGGATTGCTAGAATCAATCTTTATCTGAAGCATCCATCATCATTAAAACTGACCCATTTTTTTCCATCGGCATTTGTAGTAGGAAGTATAGCAGCACTGGTATTATTGACTTTTGGCGTTTATTTACCTTTATATTTACTATTGATTTATTGCCTTTTACTTTGGTTAGATTCAGGTTGGAGCAATAAAAGCATATACATAGGTTGGCTTTCGTTGGTCGCCACATGGGTCCAGATGTATGCCTATGGACTAGGTTTTATGACTTCTTGCTGGAATAGAATTATCCTAAAAAAGGAAGAATTTTCAGCTTTTAATAAGAATTTTTACAAATAAATAAAATCGTATAAATTAGTTAAAAGCACAGAAAATGATTGAAAATTTACCCTATTACATTTCCCTCATTTTTGTATTGGCAACTTTTGCCACCATGGTATTTTGTTATTGGGCACTTAAGCAATCAAATTCTCAAAGTTATGGCCAATATACAGGTAAAATAATGTTGGGAATACTCCTTTGGTTAATATTTCAAGGGGTTTTAGCGTATAACAAATTTTACTTATTTGATTCAAAATCATTTCCTCCCCCAATATTTTATTTGGGTATTTTACCCACCATTTTATTAATGATGGCCTTATTTACAACCAAAAAAGGAAATCAGTTTATGGATTGTTTGCCGTTATCAATTTTAACCTATTTGCACATGGTAAGAATTCCTGTGGAACTTGTTTTATATTTGCTGCATGTAAACAAAGCCGTTCCAGAATTAATGACTTTTGAGGGACGCAATTTTGACATCATAGCAGGTATCACATCACCATTTATCGCCTATTTTGGTTTTAACAAACAAAAATTGACTAAATCTACACTACTGCTGTGGAACTTTTTCTGCCTTGCATTATTGATAAATATTGTAGCCAATGCCTTTTTATCTACGCCTTCGCCAGTACAGAAATTTGCATTTGACCAACCCAATATTGCCATTTTGCACTTTCCATTTGTGTGGTTACCTACGTTTATTGTTCCTATAGTTTTACTGGCACACCTTGTATCTATCAGAAAATCAATTTACAGAAACTAAATGCAACACATGAGAGGGCAATAAAAAAAAGCTACTAATGCAACTATGAAAATGAATCATCATGCATTAGTAGCTTAAATTTTTCGCCACCTATTTTTTCTTCAACCTATCTTTAAATACCTTTTCAAATTTTTCAATTTTGGGTTGAATCACCATGCGGCAGTAGGGTTGATTTTTGTTTTGTTGGTAATAATTTTGGTGATAATCTTCCGCTTTGAAAAACTTTTTAAACGGTAACAGTTGAGTAACGATTGGCTTGCCATATACTTCTTCTTTGTTTATGGCATCAATGATGTTTCTTGCAGTTTCATATTGAGTATTGTCGTTGTAGAAAATTACCGAGCGGTATTGTGTACCCACATCTGCCCCTTGTCTATTCAGTGTGGTAGGGTCATGGACTGTAAAAAAAACTTTTAATATTTCTTCCAATGATGTTTTGGTATTGTCATACACCAACTGAACGACTTCTGCATGCCCAGTATTCCCTTCTGACACTTCTTCGTAGGTGATTTTGTTTTCATCGCCTCCTGAAAAACCAGAAGATACGCTTACCACACCATCCAACATTTCATATACTGCCTCTACGCACCAATAGCAGCCACCACCAAGGGTAATCGTTTGAATGTGGCTTATGCCAGCATCGTTTTGTTGTTGCTGTTGCTGCTGCTGTTCTTTTTTGACATCTGCCTCGCTCACAAAATCTAAAGACAAAGAGTTGACACAGTAGCGTAGTCCTGTATCTGTAGGGCCGTCGTCAAACAAATGCCCTAGATGACCACCGCATTTGGCACATAGAATTTCGGTACGTTTCATGCCGTGCGAATTATCTTCTATAGTTTTGATTTTGCCACCAGCAATCTCTTTGTCAAAACTGGGCCAACCGCAATGTGAATCAAATTTCATATTGTCGGTAAATAGTTCGTTGCCACAAGCGGCACATTTATAAACTCCTTTTTCCTTATTCATCAACAATTTGCCTGTAAAAGGTGCTTCTGTACCTTTTTTACGAAGTACATAGTATTGCTCTTCCGACAATTGTTTTTTCCAATCTTCATCAGTTTTTTCCATGGGTAGTTTATTGTTTTTAGGTACAGTAATATTGGCAATTTCTGCCGTTTTATTATTCTGTGCACAGGCATTTAGTGCAAAGGCAATTATAATTGCCATAAGATAAAATCCAAATCGTTTATTCTTTTTCATCATATTGATTTTATAAGTTTGAATGATTAGACGATTACTTTTCAAATACCTTACAACTGCTTAACAAATATTATTTATCATTGCCTTTTAGTACTTCAAAAATAGCTTTTGCTTTCAGCATACATTCCTCATACTCTTGCTCTGCTATGCTATCTGTAGTAATGGCACTACCTACGTGAAATGACAATTGTTGTATTGATGGATGGTAAACTATTGAGCGAATTACCACATTAAAATCAAAATCTCCATTGGGCGATATCATTCCAATAGCTCCTGAATATATACCCCGATTGGTTGCCTCTAATTCGTCAATCAATTTCATAGCACTAATTTTGGGTGCCCCCGTCATGCTGCCCATGGGAAAAGTGGCTTTGAAGATTTCTTGCAAATTTATTTCTGGTTTCAAATCTGCCACTACCGTTGATATCATTTGATGCACTTGTTTGAAACTGTAAACTTCAAACATTTCGGTTACCATTACCGAACCAATGGTTGCTATTTTGGCCAAGTCGCTGCGCATCAAATCTACAATCATCATGTTTTCGGCTTGCTCTTTTTCACTATTGCGTAACTGATTTTTTAATATCTCGTCTAAAATAGCATCAGGGCTGCGACGCATAGTACCTTTAATAGGTTGTGAAATAATTTTATGGTGCTGTTTTTTCAAAAATCGCTCTGGCGAGGCACACATGACCACACCATTGGGCGTTTTAGCCAATACCGCAAAGGGCATAGGAGATTGTTGATTCAATTGCGAAAAAATATCTATATAATCGAGTGCTGCTGCACTAGCTGTAAATTCTATACAATAATTCATTTCATAGATATCGCCTTGCCATAGGTGCTGCTTTATTTTTTCAATTTGTTGTAAATACGTTTCATGATTTACTGTAGCAATGATTTGTAACGATTTGTTTTGCTTGGGTTGTGCCGATAAATCTATGTTTATAATGGTTTCAAAGATGACCTGTGGGTGTACTTCTTCACTATCTATCATAGCGGTATCTTTACCAAAGGTTATAACATATAGTGGTGCAACAAAACCAAGATTTGGAAATGGAATGGTGGCATTTGAGGAAGAGTGTAGCAATTCAATTTGGTTTTTTAAATTGTAAGCTACATACCCACACCAATAACGATTTTTGTATTCTATTTGCGACAATATCTCTAGCTTATTGCCTTCAAGTATAGTTGCAGCGCCTACACACAGTCTATGTTCAAAACCATTGTAAGGGTAAGCGATATTGTTGTTAGTGAAATAAAAAAAATGCTCAAAACTAGCTGCCCAACGCAATGCCTTTGCCACAAACTGTGACATGGGCAAATTCTTTAAAGGTATTTCTATATGGTAATACATAAAAAAGAAAAAGGGAGCTACAGGCTCCCTTTCCAACATCAATCAGGTAAAAACTACTTTTTAGCCAATACTGGGGCAGGCTCTGCAACGAAAGGTAACTCTACGTCGCAAAATATTCTACCACAATGTTCGCATACAATTATTTTTTTCTTTTCACGAATATCACCTTGTCTTTGGGGTGGCACCGTATTAAAGCAGCCTCCACAAGCATCTCTTTTTACAGGAACAACCGCCAAGCCGTTTACAGCATTTGAACGGATTCTGTTGTAAGAATAAAGTAAACGTTCATCAATAATACTTTCCGCACCACTGCGGTCTTTCATTAATTTATTTTCATCTTCTTTGCTTTCGTCCACTATTTGATCTAACTCTAATTTTTTATTTTTCAAATCTGCTTGTCTTTCGGCAAGCATTTCTTTAGTAGATTCTATTTCTTTATTTTTTAAGTCTATCTTAGCATTTGCCTCTCTAGTTTTTTTCTCCATAATCTGGATTTCTAGAGATTGCAATTCCATTTCTTTAGTGATGGCGTCGTATTCACGATTGTTTCTCACATTAGACTGTTGCTCGGTGTATTTTTTGATGTTTTTCTCAGCATCTTTTCCACCTTGTTTGTATTTTACTTTATCTTGCTCTAGGGCTTCAATTTCAGAATTGTGTTTGTCTATTCTTACTTTATATCCTTCTAATTCATCTTCTAAATCTCTCACTTCTTCGGGCAGGTCGCCTCTTACTTTTCTTATTTCATCCAGCTTTGAATCTATTGTTTGTAATTTGACCAGTGCTTCAAGTTTTTGTGCTACGGTGGTTTCCATCATTTAGAGATAACTTATTGGGTTGGTATTGACTTTCGATAAAACGAGTGCAATATTAGCGAATTTTTGATTCAAATACTCATATATTAATTCTTTTGTGAAATATTCTGCTTCATAATGGTTAATATCTGCAATCATAGTATGTTGGTCGGCATCAAAAAAATCATGGTATTTAAAATCTGAACTAATGTACACATCGGCTTTTGCTTTTTGTGCGGCCCCGAATAGAAAACTTCCCGACCCGCCACAAAGGGCAACTGTGCGAATGGGCTTGTTTACAAAAGTGGTATGCCTTACCAACGTAAGCGAAAGTTTTTCTTTCAAATATACCATAAAATCTTTGGGCAGCATGGGTTGGGCAAGCGTTCCATAGCGACCAGCCCCTAGTTGAGGATGGTTATTTGCTAATACAGAAACATCAAAAGCTGGCTCTTCATAAGGATGTGTTGCTTTTAATTGATATAAAATTGAGGATTGTAAATACAGTGGAAATATCACTTCTACCCTATCTTCATTTACTTTTTCTAATTGCTGTGCGATGCCTAGAAAAGGCTTGGCTAAGTCGTTTGGCTGAAACTGCCCAGTACCTGTTGTGGTAAATGCACATTGAGTATAGTTACCCACTACCCCTGCACCTACTGCGTGAATGGCCGCAAGTACTTTGTGGGTGTGTGACGAAGGTGAATAAAAAGTTAATTTGGCAAGGCTACTTGTCAATGTTTGCAAGGGTTTACAATTTTCCAAGCCTAGTTTTTGGGCAATTTTATGATTTACACCCAGCCACACGTTGTCGAGGTTGGTGTGCATAACATAAATCGCAATATCATGCTTTATGGCAGCTAATACAGTGCGCTGTGTGTATGTATCGGGTGTTAGTTTTTTTAAACCTTTAAATATAATGGGATGATGTGCAACAATCACATTGCAACGTTTGTCTAAAGCTTCTTGTACTACTTGCTCTGTAACATCTAGGGTAATCAATATGCCCTTTAGGTCTAGACTGATATTACCTACCAGCAAACCACAATTGTCGTAGCTTTCTTGCAATGCGAGCGGAGCCAATGTCTCCAAATATTGAACAAGGTCATAAATCTGTGCCATCTAATGCGGTAATTATAGTTTTGAAATTGCTAAATTGCACATTCATTTTGGCGATTTGTATATGTTTTTTATAAAAATTTTTCTATTTCCTATTTCCATCATCTATGCGGCGGTGACATGGGTTAGAAATTGTTTTTATGCCATAGGTGTTTACCCTATTTATAGTATTCCCAAATCTAGTATTTGCATAGGCAATATTACCGTAGGCGGCACTGGCAAAACTCCTATGACCGAATACTTGATACAAATGCTAGCCGATAAATATTCGATTGCCATACTAAGCCGAGGTTATGGTCGCAAAACAAATGGAATAGTACAAGCAGATAAAAGTAGCAACGCCTCCAGTATTGGGGATGAACCCATGCAAATTTTTCAAAAATTTGGACATCAGTTGCGGGTGTTTGTAGGCGAAAAAAGGAAAGACGCTATCTTATATATTCTTAAACATTTTACTGACACTACCCTTATATTGCTCGATGATGCTTATCAACACAGAGCAGTGAGTGCTACCATCAATTTGTTGCTGTGCGACTATCATAGGCCTTTTTACAGCGATTGGGTATTGCCTACTGGGTTGCTTAGAGAATCTAGGTGGGGTGCAAAAAGAGCTCAAGCAATAATAGTGACCAAGTGCCCGCCTTTACTATCAGAAAATGACAGAATAAAAATAAGAAAACGAATACGCACCTATGCCAAACCTGGAGCACCCGTATTTTTTAGCTACATTCAATACGGTATCCCGGTCGGGGCAAATACAACAGAAGATTTTGATAGTAGCCAAAAAGCATTTGTGTTTTCTGGCATTGCTAATGACATACCGCTGATAAACTATTTGAAAAATAATGTTAATCTTTGTGGAAATATTACTTTTCGTGACCACCATCAATACACTGTTGGCGACATTCGTAGCATTGTACACGAATTTGAAAAAATACCTTCGCCCAATAAAGTATTAATCACTACTGAGAAAGATTATGTAAAATTGCAAGAAGCAGGTTTGAAAGAAATATTGGCAAATCACCCACTATATTACTTGCCTGTAACATTTGCCATCATTCAACAACAAAAAGAATTTGAACAATTCATAACAGATTCGCTTACCATATAATACTATATCTACGACCTATACCATAGCACCTAGTGAACCTTAAATTACACCTCATTTTTATCATTATTGCCCATTTTTGTACCAATGGTTTTACTCAAATTTTGGACGATAGTACCAAGCAAATTTACAACGCCAATAGTACTAAATATGTATTGGAAAATGATTTACTCAACAACAAATACAACATAGTAAAAACCGACACTTCTTTATCCACAATGGGTGCAAGCCATAAAGTAGATACCATAATAGATGGATTTCACAACTACAACTTTACGGTTCGTGACAAAAATTTTAGGCAAGATTTGGGAAATTACCTTAGCCCTATTCAAGACATTTATTACCATCAACCTCAAGAAATAGGCAAACAATTAGGCTACTCTACTCTAGACCTATATGCCATAAACCCAAAAAATATAAAATATTTTGATACAAAATCGCCCTATTCCAAAGTAGAATATATTCAAGGTACAAAAGGGCAACAAGGCATCACAGTAGAGCTGAGTCGCAACATTACCCCCAACTGGAATATGGGATTTGATTTTCGTCGACAAACTTCAAAAAAAATATTAGGAACTAGCAATGGTGCTGGAGGTAGCTTAAAAGCACTAGAAAATAGTGATTATTTTTTCGCATTTTATACTCGAGCATTTTCTACCAATCAACGTTATCAATTGCTTGCCAATTTTACACACGGGCATCAAATAAACTACAACACAGGCGGTATAAAGCCTACAAAAAGAGACAGCATTGTAAGCGAAAATTTTAATTATGAACTAGCTGAAACCTTTTTTACTGCCGCTAGAGGGATAGACAAACGGTATAATTTTCATCTATACCAAGAATATGCCCTAACCAAAAACAGGAATATCCAGCTTTACGCCATAAGCGATTATGGGAAAAAAACAGTACGATTTAACAATAATTTGACCGACAAAGACAATCGATTTATTAAAGATACTGCCTTATATGCTAGCCAACCACTTTTCAATACTATAGCAAATACGAAATGGAATGTAAAAAAAATGTTCAATTTTACTTCATTGCTTATGGCCGACCGAACAGAATACAGTCTGCTAGAAAATCAAATAGGTATTAAAGGTAAACTAGGAAAAGTAGATTTTCGAGGATATTATAGAAGAAAAGACTTTAGCTACAAACAACTAGGATATATTCAGGATTCACTACCATTTTCAAAAGACTCGGCAACTTTCACACCTGCCGATTCCATACCAGTTAACCGTATTTTTGTAGAAAATTTTATAGGTACACAATGGAACTGGCAATTAGATGAAAATACTTATGCACTATTCGACGCAGCCTATATGCTAGGTAGAGATTATAGATTTAGAGTTGAGTTGGGGCATCGTAATTTTAAATTAGGTTATTCTAAAATGTACTACTCCCCCACCCTAGTGCAGCTAGAAAATAGAAGTAATTTGAAGGCATTGAGCTGGAACAACCTAAATTCGAATGGTAATTCCCAATTTTTAAATACGCAATCAGATGCGTTTTTGGGAGAATTGAAATTTGTAAGCAAAAGATTTACTTTTAACCCTGGCCTACGCTATGAACTAATTAGAAACCTAGTGTACTATGATACCCTCGCACGCCCAAATCAAGCCAAGAGCAATCTTAATTTCATTACAGCAGATGTTTTTCTTGCCTTTCAAGTATGGCGTATTCACCTAGAAACATACACAAAATATACATACCAAAATATAGATAGCTTTTGGGTAGTGCCGAAAATATTCAATAGAAATAGAATTTACTTTGAAAATGATTTATTTAAAAAAGCAGCAGTGATTCAGCTTGGGGTGGACGTGTATTGGCGTAGTAGTTACTATGGCTACAGCTATATGCCCGTAACGCAGCAGTTTTATGCCAACAATACTTTCTTGCTTAAAAGTTTTGTACAAACAGATGTGTTTTTAAATATACAAATCAAAAATGCAAGTGTATTTTTGAAATATGCCTTCGTAAATCAAGGTAGAGGTGGATACTTTATCACCCCTAGTTACACCGCAATTCCCAGCTCGTTTGATTTTGGCATTCGGTGGATGTTTTACGACTAAGAGAACTGAAACTAGATTTTGTTTGCTAGATTTATACTTTGCAAATTGACCATTACCTATAGAAAAAATATGACAAATAAAGAAAAATTTAGCTGGAATATCCATTGCAAGCACACTCCAGAAATTATTGACAGAATACTGATGCCTATTCGCAAAAGAGCCATGATGGTTACTGCTATCGAGTATCATACCATTAGTGCCACCGAGGCTAAATGCAATATGCAGTTTGAAGCCGAAGCCAGCGAAGCTGAAAAAATTTATAAAAATATGCTTAGAGTAGTGGATATTATTGATATTGAGCGATGAAAAATAGAATAACATTTAAGTGCAATGCTTTTTAATAAAAAATCATATTTATTAAATTAGTTATCACTTTGCAAAGGATGAATTTATAAGGGTGTATAAGCAATCATTCAATAAGACTTTCAGAAAACTTAATCACTATATTTACAAGCAATAAGCATTTTGAATTACCTCTTATGGCTGCAAAAAACACCATACACCCCATTCCGCTTTACCGCATAGACAGCTTTTCAAAAAAAAAGGAGAAAAAGCCTTATGACGTAGATGTGTTTGACACCAGTAGGCATTTCAATGTAACCTATCCACATCGTCACGATGATTTTTATGAGGTACTTTATATCTGCGAGGGTAGCGGCAAGCACACCATAGATTTTCAGGCCTATGATATAAAGCCAAATCATGTCTTTTTTTTGTCGCCTGGGCAAATACATGAATTGACACTCAGCCCCGACACTAAAGGCTATATTTTTTTATTTACATCGGCATTTTATCATTTTAATAAAACAGATGTTTTCAAATTGTTTGAGTTGCCATTTTTCTATACCATAGGCAGTGGTAGCACCCCCTTGCAATTTACAGAACCTCAAAGCATTGCTCATATTTCGCAACTATTTCAGCTTGCTATTAAAGAAATAAACCAACACCATACCGATAGCGAGGATGCCATTAGGGCATGGTTAGATTTGATATTGATACATTGCAAACAGCATTATACCCTTGAAGAGGTAAATATTAAAGACAAATCGCAACTATTGGTAAGGCGGTTCAAGCAATTGATAGAATACAAATGCACCGAAAATATGAGCATAGGTGATTACGCACGCAGCCTATCTGTATCGCAAAATCACCTAAGCGAGGTAGTAAAAACAGTAACTGGTCGTACCTCTACCGATTTAGTAAATGATAGAATGCTGTTGGAGATAAAAAGGTTACTACAATACTCTACCCTCAATATTTCTGAAATAGCTTATCAACTGAACTTTTCTGACCAATCTTACTTTTCAAAGTATTTTAAAAAACTTACAGGAATATCACCTAACGATTTTAGAGCTGGTGTGTAATGTGCTATTCGAGACACATTATTGTATAAAATTTTAGTAATCAAGAACCCATAAGATGATTTTTTTCACAATTTTATATTACTCTCTTTGCCCTATATTTGTGCTTTACAACATGATTGTTAAAAATGGTTTGGTTTAATCCTTGGAATAATTTTAATAAAATTTTTTTGGCATTATTTGCACTGCTTTACCTGGTGTACCTTATTCGTATATTGTTTCTTTCCCAAAAATACAAACTAGATTTTACCAACGTTTTAAAAAAACTATTTTTACGGTCGCTTTACTTTGCCCTCATCATTATTGCTATTTTGGGTCCTTCATTTGGCGATGCACAAAAAGAAACACCTATAGAGGGCAAGGACATCTATTTTATGGTAGATATATCGTTGTCTATGGCAGCAGAAGATATAGCCCCATCACGCATAGCACTAGCAAAAGCATGTTTGTTGAATATCAATAAAAAAATATCAACAAACGATAGGGTTACTTTATTGCTTTTTGCAGCCAATACTGTAGTAGCTTGCCCACTCACTTTTGACCACTCTGCTATGGATATTTTTATTACAAGCATAGGCACAGGCACCCTAGAAAATGGAGGAAGCGACATCAATCAATCTTTTGAATTTATAAAATCAGAAATGAAAATTTCTAAAAAAAATAAAACAGAAAAGAAAATATTGCTTTTGATATCCGATGGAGAATATGAGCAACCACCTAAAACAGATTTACTACAGCAACTAAAGAAAGATTTTATCATCAACACCCTTACGGTAGGCAGTAGTAAAGGCAGTAAAATACCTATAGTTGGCGGATTTAAAAGAGATAAAAAAGGCAAATGGGTTATCACCAAAACCAATACCGCAACAATGGAAGCTATAGCCAATAATACTGGTGGCAACAATAGCATACTTACTGACCCCTATATTGCTGCAGATAACTTTATAAGCAATACACAAAAACTAGAGCTACAATTCAAGGGTTATAAACAAAGAGCAGTATCGGCCAATAAATATGAATACTTTTTGATATTGGCATTGCTACTCATTTTGGTAGATGGGCTTTCTACACTTAAAATAATTTATATCTAATTGCCTACATGAAAATTATAACCTTCATTATCATCAGTATTTTCACCTCTTTGGGTTGGCACTTTACCCTTATCAAACACACCAACGATTTGAAAGAAAAAGCGGCAACCTACTGCAAAAAAAATAATTTACCCAAAGCCTTAGCAGCCTACTATTCACTTAGTCACGAATATCATTTGAAAGATGAAAATATAGACCTCAATATGGCCAACTGCTATTTTGAACTGGGAAACATAGAGGCAGGCAAAAAAATATACACCCAGCTAAGCAAATCTGAAAACAAGATGATAAAAGCCCAAGCATACACACAACTGGGGGTGTGCAATGCTTTGATGGGAAAAAAAATGATGGCATTATCCTGTTTTAAACTTGCCCTTATAGCTGACCCTAGTCATGATATAGCCAGGTACAACTATGAACTACTAACAAAAAAAAATCCCGATAAGGCCAATACAAACAAAGTAAAAGCAAGCGTATCGCAAAAATCAGACTCAGATACGGAAGCTGAGATAGACAGTAAAAACAACAATGAAGAAAAAGAAGCCAATCAAAAACCAATAGAGCAAGAAGCATTGGCAAACAATAATTTTGATACTAATGGCGACCATACAGCCGATAAATGGAATACAAAATCGAATAAAATAAACGAGGCGAGTCTAGCTAAAGCTATGCTATTACTAGAATACATGAAACAGCAGGAAATAAACTATTTACAACAAAAAAAAATTAATAGGCAAAAAAAGAAATCTCAAAATTCAATGGATTGGTAGGGTTTTTCACTCTTTATGCTCTAGTAAATTACATTCTTTTCTAATGCTAAAAAATCCTTTTCCATCGCATATCAGGCATTTATCTAGTTCATTGCTTTTGCCTTGACATTTAGAGCAAGTATAGTAGCCTGTACCTACACACTTTTTGCAGGTTTCAAACTTTTCTCCAAAATTATCTTGGGTTTTTAATACCCCTCTACCAAAACAAATATTGCAAACTTCTGTGCCCTTTCCTTTACAGGTGCGGCATTGTGTCTCACTTTTCCCTTTACCATGACATTGATCGCAAGTAGTAGTTTCAAAGTAATGTCCTTTAATGTTACAATCTGCTAAGTGTAAATAATGATTGGCAAAGCCAGCATATCGACCAGTATCTGTACGAAGGGTAAGGTATTTTTCAAAGGCTGCTTTGGCCTGCACATATTTGCCCAAATTTAATTGGGTGTATCCATAAAAATAGGCCAAATCGTCGGGAAAGGTTATGTCTAACCTGCCTATTTTTTTAAATAAATTTTCAGCCTCAGCATATTTTTTTTGTTCTATTGCTTCTATCGCTTGAGCATAATATTTTTTAAATATTAGCCTAGTATCGTCTTGTGCCAATAGGGTTTGTGGGAATAGGGTTGCTAAAATGAATACAAAATATAGTAATCCCGAATAGGTCTTTTTCAAATTTATAAATTGATTTACTAATACGCTTTGATTCATTTTAATTATATTTTTTTCACCCAATTAGCAAGTTTATCTGTTTGCCAAGTCCAAACTCGAAAATCTTATAAAGGGTTGAAAGTTGAATATCACACTTACCATTTTCAAGTCTAGATATGTAACTTTTTTTTGTTCCAATTTTTTCTGCTAGTTGCTCCTGTGTCATTTTAGATTCCTTTCTGGCTTCTTTCAACATTTCACTAATTACGAAATATTGAGCTTTCTTCTCAAATTCGTCACGCTTTTCAGCACCAATTTTCCCATATTTAACATCTAACAACTCCTCAAAGTTTTTGGTATTTCTAATTTTATTTATATCCATCGCTTTTCTTTTTTAAATTAAAATATTCGCATTTGACTTTCAAAGCCAAATCAATTTCCTTTTTAGGTGTCTTTTGCGATTTCTTTTGAAAACCATTAAAAAGAACCACAAGATTTCCTTTGTCAAAACAACAAAAGATTCGATATATATTGCTTTCTACTTCAATTCTAATTTCATAAAGTCCATCGGTTCCAGTCATATGGTCAAGAAACTTTTTCGGGACATTCTGAACCGTTCGAATAATTTTGAATACATATTCAATCTTTTCCTGTACTTTCTCGGTCTGCTCTAGGTAAAAGTCAGTAAAATAATGTTCGTGAAAAATGATTTGCCTCTGAACTTTCATTATACAAAGTTAACTTTAAAGTTTACACTTGCAAGTCTTTTAAACTAATTTTGATAGTTCGCTGTTTTTTTTCTATCCTTACCACAAACACCCGGGTATAAGACCTATGCGTGTAATTCCTGTTTTTATCCCACGTTGCTACCGAAATTAACCGCACGCACGTTAAGAACTTCCAGTACAGTAAATGTATTATAGCTGTTGGGCAGCTGCACCCGATTACTTCACGCTGGTTGAAAGATTTTCTTGAACTCAATAGTGAATTTGTCCAACGTGTCATATGATTTGTTGGGGAGTAATCGAACCCTTAGGGTGTCTTATATTACACTCAACCCAATTCTTTTGTGGTCAATCTGTCCAGAGGGCATTGTAGACAACAATTCATGTAAATATGGTGATGCATTTCCATGTTCGCCCTAGCGGAGAGGAGGCAATCAAATTCATAGCCAGCATGGCATTTGCACCATGTTGGTTGCTTTAATTTAATAATTGCACGTATTTCTTCAATTCATCAAACACATCATAAATGTCTCCTAGCTTTATAAAATCGAATAAAATATTTTGTCCCTGTAATTCTTTTGTAATTTTGAAATTTTTGAATTCTGCTATTCGGATAGGTTCCTTACCTGAAAAATTAAATTTATTCCCATGACTTAAACCATTTCTAAAGTGTCTTAAAAATTCTAATAAGGGACTTTTATCAAAATAGCTATTGCGAGCTAAAATATCTCCGATATATGATATTTCAGCTATAATAATCATTCTATAATAATCTAAGTTAAATTCAGCATTACCTCTAATTGCATTAATTGATTCATAAAGATCTAAACCTTCATAGTATGAATTATCCATCCTTCCTAATCTGGCAGTAGATCCTGCATCATATCCTTTTGACTGTATATTTTCAAATATGTCTGGATAATTTAGTAGTACTATGCCAAATGAAGAGGCATTGTTATACTTTTTGTATTTTTCAATGGCATCAATTATTAATTGTTTATCATCCATTTTTATTTATAATAATTGCAACTAACAAATCCCTTTGCGAAGTATTTCCCCTACACAATATAGGTTAATTATAGCCCTTTACCAACCAAACATCTTCTAGTCTCAGATTATCTGCTAGCTTATGTTCTATCCCAAGATAGGTTCAGCACATAGACGTTGGTTACTTTTGCTTCTACAATCAAGTCCATAATGACAACAATTTTTAATTTTGTTAAAAAAAACGTAACATCACAAACAACATTCCCCATTATTTGTACCATTATTGTATCTTAAATAACATATACAATGCAACTAAAAGACTATTTTAAATTCAACGAGGTCTTGACCTATTATTTCAGAAAAAAAGACCCCTCTCGCCCTACCAGCATCAACCTAAAACTGATGCACGGTATCAACAAAATTTCTATTATCATATTTTTATTTTGCGTATTGGTTATTTTATATCGTTTTCTTTCAAGACTCTGATTTATAAAAATGAATATTGAGGAATTTAGAATCTATTGTCTATCCAAATTAGGTACCTCTGAAAGTATGCCTTTTGGAGGCGATACATTGGTTTTTAAGGTAGGCAGCAAAATGTTTGCCCTTACAGATTTAGAAGAATTTAATAGTATCAATTTAAAATGTAATCCTGAAAAGGCAATAGAGCTAAGAGATACCTATGAAGGTGTAACTGCTGGATACCACATGAGCAAAAAACACTGGAACACAGTGCAGGTTAAAAGTGATGTAAATGTAGCCTTACTAAAAACCTGGATAGATGATTCCTATCAATTGGTGTGGCACAGCCTTTCTAAAAAAGAAAGAGAGATGATAAAGGAAGAAACCAAGTAAAATTACTTAGAATTGTACTTTTTTTAATTGAAATAATTATATTTATACACAATTGTTTGCACCTAAAAATATTTTTCCTATCTTAAATTGATTTTTATAAACAGAAATAAATGAAGAGACACTTACTGCTTGCTAATATTTGATTCAGTGATTGCAAGTACTGGCAATTTTTGCCAGTTATGTTTACATAAAAATATGTAAAACCTAAAACAAATTGTTCATTTCAATTTATTTATGTTATGATGACAACCCTAGAATACAACAAAATAATTCTTTCAAAAGTAAGTTTTCATGCAGAATTATTTGAAAAAGAACTGTTCAAAGCCCTGCAATCTATGATTCCTCAAAACCGATCCTTGCTATTGGGTTGGTGTCACTACAAATATAGTTTTAAGCACTATCGAACCATTCGCAAATTCTTTCCCAAAAAAGTACGCAAGTCGATTCTGAGCATTCTACCTAAGGTACTGTAATAGCCAATGTATTTTAACAATTAATGTGTATTGGTAAACTTTACCTTACAATATTTTTTATCTCATCCATTCCCTACTATTTTTGCGACAGCAGTCCATGGTTGGATTTGCTGTCGCAACTTTATACAGTTCTATGATTGCATTGCTTTTTATTCTACCGTTTATACTCACTTTTGTGGTACTAGGCGTGTGGGCAGAACGTAAAGTTGCAGGCTTTATTCAAGATCGCTACGGGCCTATGGAGGTAGGTTACTACGGTATAGGGCAAACGATTGCAGACCTGCTCAAAATGTTGCAAAAAGAAGATCTTGTTCCTTTTAAAGCTGATAGAAAACTTTTCTTACTTGCCCCAATTGTTATTTTTGTAGCCATCTTAGCAGGTTATGCTGTATTGCCATTATCGCCTAGTCTAATAGGCTCATCGGCCAAGGTGGGCATATTTTTCATGCTTACTATCATTTCACTTGATGTAGTTGGTTTGTTAATGGCAGGCTGGGGATCTAATAATAAGTATGCGATACTAGGTGCAGTAAGGGCAGTAGCCCAAATAATCTCTTATGAAATACCGCTTACGTTGTCGGTTTTGAGTGTAGTAATGATTTGTCAAACTTTGGATTTGCAAGAAATCAGTTACCAGCAAGGAATTTTGCTACCACAATTTGCCAATGCTTCTATTGATCAAAATTATTTATTTGGTATCAAAGCCTTAAATATTAATGTTACCAACGTCGGTGGTTTTCTTACTTGGAATATCTTGAGAAGTCCGTTACTGTTCGTTTCGTTCATTATCTTTTTTATTGCCTCGCTCGCTGAATCTAATAGAGCACCGTTTGATTTACCCGAAGCAGATTCAGAGTTGGTGGCTGGCTATCATGTTGAATATTCTGGATTTCGATGGGGATTGTTTATGCTAAGCGAGTACGCCATGATGCTGTTGGTTTCGTTTTTAGCGGCAATATTGTTTTTGGGTAGCTGGAATACGCCACTGCCCAATATAGGTGCAGCAAGGCTTGCAGACTGGACAACTGGCTCGCCAAATACTTTTTTGGGCAACGTGGTAGGGTTTGGTTGGTTGGTATCTAAGGCTTTTGTCTTGGTTTTTATCCAAATGGTAGTTCGCTGGACTTATCCAAGGTTACGGGTCGATCAATTGATGAATTTATGTTGGAAATTTCTTACCCCCATTGCCTTAGCAATAGTAGTACTTTCGACTTTTTGGAGGTTATTAATGATATAGTTTTTGTATTTTTACAAATAAAATTTCTTTTGGAATGAATTAAGGTTAATGTCACAAACCACTTACATAGCACAAATATTCGATGTCGCAAAGTCTTTGTTTGTGGGTATTAGGCTTACGTTAAAACATTTTTTTCAAGCCACCCAACAACGAAAACCTTTAGGTGTAGAGCATTTAGATTATTTTAAGCAAGACACTGGCTTATTTACTACGCTGTACCCACACGAGGCATTGCCCATACCTGACCATGGCCGTAACCGCTTGCACAATGAAATAGAAGATTGTATTGTATGCGACCTGTGTGCAAAAATTTGTCCTGTAGATTGTATAGACATTGTACCTATAAAATCTACAGAAGAGATAGGCAAAACCTCAGATGGTTCTTCAAAGCGACTATATGCAGCCACCTTTGATATAGATTTGGCCAAGTGCTGCTATTGTGGGCTGTGCACTACCGTATGCCCTACCGAGTGCCTTACCATGACCAATGCTTTTGACTATAGCGAGTTTGACATTCGCAATATGATTTACAATTTTTCTGATTTAACTCCAGAGCAAGCGAAAGAAAAACAAGAAATATACAACGAAGCACAGCGATTAAAGGCAGAAGCCAAAGCATTAAAAACAACAAGCGAGGTAAAAGATGAATCGGTAACAAAGCCAGCAGGCTTGCCCAAACCTGCATTTAAACCTACCATAAAGCCACCTGTGGCCTCAAAACCAACGGTAGAACCAGTCGATAAAAATGAACAAGAAAAAACTGAACCCAAGGAAGATTTGCCAAAGAAAATAGTGTTTAAACCCACAATAAAACCTTTGCCAAAGCCCGAAGATACAGTACCACCCAGCATTGTCGATAATATTAAAGCAGAAGAACCACCAAAACCCAAGCCAGTATTCAAGCCTGTGATAAAGCCACCTACTGCAAAAAAAACAAATACAGATATTGATCCATTAACCTTATAATTAGCAATTTGATTCCATTATTTTACTTCTTTTCTAGTCTTGGGGTAGCGGCAGCAGCATCCTTATTATTTATAAAAAACATATTGCACGCCGCATTAATGCTGATGGTTGCACTTATTGCCATAGCTGCCATATACGTATTTGCTGGTGCCGATTTTTTAGCCATAGCCCATATCATGATTTATGTAGGTGGTGTATTGGTACTCATTTTGTTCAGTATCATGCTTACCCGTCGCAGCGACCACCCCTACCCTGCTAGTAACAATAGATCTGTGTGGACAGCCAGTATCATCACCATATTGACATTTTTTTTACTATGCTCACTTATCCTCAAAATCAATTTTTCTACTTTACCCCTTACAGCATCGCCATGGATAGCTGACTCTACAGCACAATCACTAGGAAAATTGCTGATGACAAACCATATCATAGCTTTTGAACTAGCAGGAATATTGCTAATGGTGGCACTAATGGGAGCATCTTGGATTGCTACTCAACACCAAGAGAATTCAGAAAACACAAAAAACAATGGATAATATACCTACCGCACATTTTTTAATCTTAGCAGCAGCTTTATTGGCAATAGGCATGGCCTTAGTATTGGTTAAAAAAAACGCCATCATGGTATTGATGGGCATAGAACTTATGCTGAATGCCGCCAACATTAATTTAGTGGCATTCTCTCGCCAAGATGCCCATCAATTGCAGGGGCAGTTGATGGCCATGTTTGTGTTGGTAGTAGCGGCAGCAGAGGCCTCCATTGCATTGGCTATGGTAATCAAAGTATTTTATCATTTTAAAACATTAGATTTGGACGAATTAAGCGAATTGAAAGGCTAATCCATCGGCTCTGTTTTTCTTTACCATAGTCAATTATTCATGCAAGAAAACCTTATCACTATTCCCTCTTTCCTAGCAAACATTGCACTCATGGTATTGTTTATGCCATTGTTTTCATTTTTAATTTTATTTTTTTTCGCCAAATATTTGCCCCAAAAAGGCGATTGGCTGGCAAGTTTACTGAGTGGTATTAATGCAATTTTGTCCATCGTTTTATTCTCAACGGTCATTTCTCAACAAACAATTTCGGGTTACTTGCTGCGCTTTGATTGGTTCCAATTGGGCAATCACCATTTTCAAATAAGCTTTTTAATCGACACCATTTCTACTATCATGTTGGTTATTGTAACGTTTATTTCGTTTTTAGTAAACCTCTATTCTATAGAGTATATGAGGGGAAAGCGAAACTATCAGCGGTACTTTCCTTATCTTTCCATTTTTACTTTTGCCATGCTGGGCATTGTGCTTAGCCACAACCTACTGCTAACATTTATGTTTTGGGAATTGGTAGGGTTTTCATCGTATTTGCTCATTGGTTTTTGGTTTGATAAAGCATCGGCAGTAAAGGCCAGCAAAAAAGCATTTTTGTTTAATAGAATCGGAGATGTTGGTTTTTTAATTGCGTTATTATTGGTGTATAATTATTTACACACTTTCGATTTGTCAGAAATAAAAAAACTATTGGTATCTAATAGTTGGGTTACCGCTATGCCATTTTGGATAAGTCTTGCAGGGCTAGGTTTTTTTGCAGCCTGTGTAGGCAAATCGGCTCAGTTTCCACTGCAAGTATGGCTACCAGATGCTATGGAAGGCCCCACGCCAGTATCAGCACTAATCCATGCAGCAACTATGGTAGCTGCAGGGATATATCTATTGGTAAAAGTTCACTTTTTACTAACTCCTGAAGTAAAAATATTTATAGCCTTTACGGGTGCTACTACAGCATTTATAGGGGCTGTGCCTGCATTATTTCAAAACGATATAAAGAAAGTATTGGCCTACTCTACCATTTCCCAACTAGGCTATATGGTGATGGGTATGGGCATGGGGAGCTATGCACCTTCATTTTTCCATCTCATTACCCATGCGTTTTTCAAGGCATGTCTATTTTTGTCGGTAGGGTCAATCATACACGCTATGCACGAGATAAAATACGAAATGTTTTTGCATAAAAATTACAACGATTTTGACTTGCAAGATATGCGGCTGATGGGGGGATTTTACAAAAAAATGCCCATTGCTTTCGGGGCGTACTTGGCCTCTTCTTTGGCTTTAATTGGTGTACCACTATTTTCAGGTGCATTGTCAAAAGAACTATTGCTAGAGCAATCTTGGGTATGGGCACAGCAACAGGCAGCCGAGGGCAAATTTGTATTTTATATTATTCCCATACTAGCATACAGCACACTTCTAATTACTTGCTTATATGTTTTTAGACAATTGTTTATGGTATTTTTCGGTACATTTAGACTTGCAGAAATTGATATCAAGGCTAAAGAGCATTTTAATCAATTAAAAGAATCGCATTGGCTACTTAATATTCCGTTGATACTATTGGCGATACTTTCAATGTGGTGGGTATTTGCTATCAATCCTATTGACGGCACTACAGGCTGGCTAATGTTACTATTGGGAGCAGACTCTTTTTCGTTTCATTTCTCTCCGGTGCCTTTGCTAATAATAGCTTTGGGAGTAGTTATTTTTCTTTGGAGAAAGAAAGAATTGCAAGAAACACTGTATTTTTTTAAATTGAATGGACATTCTAATACTTCTTCATTTTTAAAAGCTATTCGCAACGACTGGAATATGGATGCGTTGTACTACCATACTTTGGTAAATGGTGGTTTTAGTGTTGCAACCATTATATCAAAAATTGACACCAAAATAATAGACCCTCTAATACATGCTGTGTCTGTGACCTACGTCATCGTTGGTCACTTGGCAGCCTGGGTAGATAAATATATTATTAATGGTATGCTTCATGTGTTACTACATTTGAACAGTTCGTTAGGTGCATTTACTCGTTCATTTCAAGGTGGTAAAGTGCAGCAGTATTTTTTATTTGTATTTGTAGTTGCCTTAGGTGCATTGGCTTGGGCAATATTTTGATTTCAGAAAGAAACTTTTGAGATTTATGCAATATTGACTTCTTCTAAAGACAAATTTTCTTTATGTAATTTAAAGAAATACCATAATGATGAATTCTGCTCAAGCCCATCTGCCTACAGTTTGCTTTTTTGGTAATGAAACGATGCTTACATTAATGCAAACTTTACAGCCATAAAATTGTTGAAGCATAAAGTAACAATGGAAGCGTCTAAAAATTATGATTATATCATTGCTGGGGCTGGGGCTGCTGGTCTTAGTATGGCTTATTATTTACTGAACCACGCAATTTTTTGCACCAAAAAAATATTAATTATAGATCAAACGCAAAAAGTTGCCAATGACCGCACATGGTGTTTTTGGGAAAAGGGTAGTGGTTTGTTTGAGCCATGCGTAACCCAGCAATGGCAAAGTCTCTATTTTGCCTCGCCAGAGTGGTCTGCTATTGTGAATACTGCCCCATACCACTATAAAATGATTCAGGGAAAAGATTTTTATGCTTTTTGTTGGGCAAAAATAAAGCAATATGCAAATGTAGATGTGGTGTACGACCATGTTGAAAGCATTACTAATGATGGGCTGGTACACTGCACCAATGATATTTTTTGGGGCAACACAATATTCAATAGTGCACTGTATGAAATAGCAAAGGAGGAATCGAAACATCACTTATTGCAGCATTTCAAGGGTTGGTATGTAGTTTTTGAGTCGCCTATATTAGATACCAATATTGCCACGTTAATGGATTTTGATGTGGAACAGCATGGCGATTGTAGGTTTGTGTATGTACTACCCACCTCACCATTCAAGGCTTTAGTAGAATACACTGTTTTTTCAAAATCACTACTTCATGAGGTTGATTACGAAAAAGCATTGCAAATCTACCTAAATCAAAAGTTTCCTAACCAATCTTACCAGATTGAGCATACAGAATTTGGGGTAATACCAATGACAAATGCTACAATAAAGGCGCTGCACAACGGCGAATCCATCATTGCTATAGGTACGGCTGGTTACGCATCTAAGGCTTCCACAGGGTACACCTTTGCTTTTATACAGCGGCAGTGTCAGCAAATTATTGCTCATTTGGAAAATGAAAATAAACAAAAGATAAACTTGCGAGCAACCATCAAGTTCCAGTTTTATGATTCGGTCTTGCTCAATGTTATCGCCACCCACAAGTTTGAAGGTTGGAAAATATTTAGCCGAATGTTCAAAAAATTGCCTACCCCCTTGGTTTTAAAATTTCTAAACGAAGAAACAAAATGGCATGAAGACATACAGATAATGGCTTCGGTCAATTTCTGGAGCTTCACCAAGGCAGCTTTTCAAGAAATTAAGGCTGCGATAAAAATATTTTCCAAAGCGAAAAAAAACCTGCAACCACTAGAATAATGCCTAGCAGCCGCTGTAATTGTTGAATTGCTTTTACATTTAACATTGCTTTAATGCGTAATGCTAAAAAAGATTTGAGCATGTCTATCGCAAATACAGTTGCAAAACATCCTAAAAAAAAATTACCGATTAAGATTGGAGATGCTACATAAGAGGCAGTTACAAAACTACAAGTGCCAAGCCAAAAAAATAGTACTGTTGGCGTTAATAAATTGAGGCCAAATCCTTTGATGATAAATGATTTTTTAGATTTTTCAATAGTCAATGGAGCACTAGAATTGCTTTTTGAAAAAATATAATACAATCCAATACCACACATGGCAATAGAGCCCAAAAGTTTAATTGAATAGGCAACGGTAGGATAAAGGTATAAAGTAGAAGCAATGGTGAGTGAAAGCAGAATGAGCACAAAGTCGCTTGCAGTAACGCCCAAAGCATACAAAAAGCCTGCTTTAAAGCCATAGTTTATACTGGTCTGTAACAATCCAAAGAACACAGGCCCTACCATGAGCGATAGTGTAAACCCAAACCCAACACCATGTAGCAAAGCCTCTAGCATAAACTAAAAACCAATTTTGCTTTTGGCAACAAAGCTTTCCCACTCTTCAAACATAGCTTGCTTCATTACCCTAGGAAATTTGCTTTGCCCACCTTCTTTACCTCGGTATTTGAGGTATTCATAAAAAATAGCAACGGGAATAATTTTTACTATCACTTCTTTCAATGCTGCCAGCCGTTCAGTTTTGTAGTCGTCGTTGATTATTTTTAAATGGGCGTCTAACTTTTCTTGAAATACATTGCTGTCTGCTGCAACGTCAGTACCTATATACCAACTGTGTGCAAACATAGTGTGGTAGGGTATGCCACAAACCGTAAATTCTTTTACAGAAATATTCATTTCGTCGGCCACCAGTTGTGTAGCTTTGGTCATATTTTCTACCGACAAATGCTCGCCTACCAAACTTAAATAATGCTTGGTACGTCCCGAAATCACTATTTCAAATTTAGGTACAGAGGTAAACCGCACTACGTCGCCAATCAAATATCGCCATGTGCCAGCGTTGGTAGAAATCAATAAAGCATAATCTACCGATTCCTGTACTTGGTGAATCATGAATGTTTGTGGGTTGGCAACCACCTCGCCATCGCTATCAAAATTTTCTTCGTTGAATGGAATAAATTCATAAAACAAACCATTATTCAGCACCAGTTGCATCGAAGTACGGTTGGGGTGGGTTTGAAAAGCCAGAAAACCTTCTGATGCTAAATAGGTTTCTATATAAATAAGTGGGTGGGCAAGCAGTTTTTCAAATGCTTTTTTGTAAGGGGTAAATGACACACCACCGTGTACAAATATGGCAAGGTTTGGCCATATATCATGGATGGTTTTTACTTGATAATGGGCTATTATTTTTTCCATCAATAGCTGTATCCATGCGGGTACACCACATATAAAACCTATATCCCAGTTTTTCGCTTCTAGGGTTATTTCTTCCAATTTGGCATTCCAATCTTTGTTCTTTGCTATGCGTTTGCCTGGCTTGTAAAACATTTGAAACCAAAACGGGATTTTGCTGGCTTGTATTCCACTCAAATCACCTTCAAAAAAGTTTTTTTCTTTTTTCAAATCTGTGCTGCCGCCCAGCATCAATATGCCTTTACGAAACATTTGATCGGGCAAATCATAATTGGCCAAAGTAAGTATTTGTCTAATACTTGTTCGTTTATTGGCCTTCATCATCTCCTTGGTCAGCGGAATAAATTTGCTAGATGCCTCTGAAGTACCCGAACTCAATGCAAAATATTTTACTGTACCTGGCCAACACACATCGCCCTCGCCCTCTTTGCTACGGTGCCACCATTCTTTATATATTTTATTGTAATTAAAAACAGGTACACGGCGACAGTAGTAGTTATAAAATTTTTCTTTGTCAGAAGATTTGAATTGAAGCAATATTTCGGCAAATGAATGTACAAAGCCAAATGAAGTTAATCGAGATTTACGAATCAGTTTTTTCAGTTCTTTACGCTGCAATTCAAACGGAGTGAGCGTATCCAACTCTATGATCTTTCTGATTTTTATTCCTCTATTGAGTAATGTACCCAGCAAGTTCATGCGTATATTATTTATAAAATTAATGTTATAGAAAAGTAATCCATAGCTTTAAAGAATATCTTTGTGCTAGGAAAAACATGTTTCAAGTAACTCAAAAAACAACAACTATCCTAGCATAAATTTGTACTAGTAATCAACATCGTTTTCTCATTTTATGAATGCTATAGCCCAACATTTACAAAAGTTCAAGTCAGAATTAAACCCTTTTAACTGCCAGCTGATAGCAGTGAGCAAGACATACACCAGCGAGATTGTAAAGCAAGCGTATGATGCTGGACAAATACATTTCGGAGAAAATAAAGTACAAGAAATGGTGCAAAAACAAGAACAATTGCCCAAGGAAATCAACTGGCATTTGATAGGCCATTTGCAAACGAATAAGGTAAAATACATTGCTCCATTTGTACACCTCATTCATGCTGTAGATAGCCTAAAATTGCTAGCAGAGATAAATAAAGAAGCTAAAAAATGTAACCGCATTATTGCCTGTTTATTGCAAATTTATATTGCACAAGAGGAAACAAAATTTGGACTTTCATTTGCCGAAGCCCAGCAATTGCTAGAGAGCGATGCGCTAAAAACATTTGAAAATATCAGCATTGCTGGCTTTATGGGCATGGCGACAAACACCAGCAATGTGGCTCAAATAAAATCAGAATTTGAATCTTTACAGCTATTTGCCACACGCATGAAAGAAAAAATACAATTACCAAATGTAGCACTAAGGCACCTATCCATGGGCATGAGCGGCGATTATAAAATAGCTTTAGCAGCAGGTAGCACCATGGTAAGAATCGGTAGTGCTATTTTTGGAAGTAGGTAAACGAATAAACGAAATATTAATCCTCCATAAAATTATTCATAAAACTACTTTTTAATGCTAGCCATACCATCAAAGCTATTAAACCC
The DNA here is from genome assembly GCA_013297765.1 of Cytophagales bacterium. GTDB lineage: Bacteria > Bacteroidota > Bacteroidia > Cytophagales > Cytophagaceae > REBA01. Next base: position 43,823 of record JAAFID010000006.1, read on the forward strand.
CAGTAAAGATAATAGGTATAAAAATCTTCTGCATTGGTAGCCCTATCTATGGTAAATGAATTTTTTGCCAATTTATTGATTTTGCCAAAGCATTTTTTTAAACTTGATTTGTCGGTAGCTCTAAAATAGGCACCATCGCTTAGATAGGCTATTTCTTTCAATGATTTTTCATCAAGTGTAGAGGTTACCCAATTAGTGATACCTTGAGCCGTTTTTCCAAAGGGTGCTTCTCCGTTTTTCCCTACACCTATGGTATATATTTTAATGTTAAATTTCTTGGCCAACATAGCGGCTGTGGCTGGTGAAAGGTTGCCAGCAGTATTGTCGCCATCGGTTAGCAATATCATCAATTTTGTTTTCGATGGCGAGTTGCGCAGCCTATTAATCCCCACCCCTAGTGCATTGCCAATGGCTGTTGCACCTGTATCTAGATCATTGGTTTTTATTGCGGCAAGGCTTTGCTGCAATAAGTCATAGTCTGTAGTAAGTGGCAGTAGCGAGTAGGCAGCTCCTGAAAATACTACCAAACCTATCTTATCTTGCACTCTGTTTTTTATAAAATCGCTCACTATCGACTTTGCAACTTCTAAGCGATTAGGAACAAAATCTTCCAACATCATGGACTCTGATATATCAAGTACAAACAATAAATCTATTCCTTTTACTTTCTTTGACACTGCCGAGTCTAGTGTTTGCGGCCTTGCCAAAGCCAGCAGTATCATGATTAAAAAAAACAAAAAAACACCTACTGGCACAAAGCGAAGCAGGGCCAAATAATACCCAAAATCTCGTTTAGGTACAGCAGTACCTATTTCTATCTTTTGCCGAAAACGTACGTGAAATAGCCATCGAAATACGGGCAATAATATCACTAATGGAATAAGGTATAAAAAGAACGGGCTATCCCAATGAAAAGATTTTAACGTACTGGGCTGAAACCATTGCCATGATAGCAGTTCTGTAAAATCGGATTCAGGCATTGCGTACCTCCTTTTTCTTTTTTTGAAACCGCTGTACCGAAAATCGCTTCAGTACATTCAATTGCTTTTGAAAATTTTGCAACACGTCGCTGCCGTATATACTGCGATCAAGCTCTTGCAAGGTATTGGCCAGTTCTTCATTTTGAAAAATGCCAATAATTTCGGTAGTGGTATAGGTGTTGATGGGGGTGGTTTCAAGGCGTGACAAATATATTTTCCACTCGCCAATAGCCAATTCTAAATCGCTGATATTTTTTTCGGCAAGTAGTTTTTTTTCTAGTCGCTCGTACACTTTTAAAAATGCCAAATGTGATTTGCGAAGTACATATAACCGATACCTTCTAATGATATTTTTTCTAAACAATACAAATACCGTAAATATGCTCGCCAGCCCGCCAATACCAAATATTAGAAAATAAGGATAATTGAAATTAAGCTGCACTGATACCATTGCAGTATCATTTTTTAAAAATGATTTTTGCAAATCTGCCCCCACTTGCTCTTTAAGTATCACCGAGGCTGCAGCACTAAATACCACCGTACTATCGCCATATTCATTAATGATGATGACAGGTAGCCTTAATTGCAAAAAAGATTGTACCTTAAATGTACGAAGGTAATACACCACACTATCGACACTGTTATTGGCTACGGTAGCAGTGGTAAATGGTCGTTTCTTAACCAATTCAAAAGGTGAAAAATCGTACGTAGTATCGGGAAATATAACTTGATAATCTTTGGGGTGTGTATAGCAAAATGCAAACTTTACCTCTTCGCCAATTTTGATTGTGTCTTTATTGAAACTTGCGTACAGTTTTTCATTTTGTGCCATAATATGCTGGCTATCAAAACCCATAAATATAAACCCTAGAATGATATGTACAAAAGAAAATTTCATTTGGAATAATTGCGTATTCTAAACAATTGAACAAGTTTTACTATATAATTTTCTTGGGTATCTATCCATACATAGTTTGCTGCATATTTTTTACATAAAGCTTCCAATTGTGCTTTTTTGAGTGCTAACTCTTGATTCATATTCTTTCTAAAATTTGTAGAAAATGAATTGACCCAATACGTTTTTTTGCTCTCTTTGTCATATAGCGGAATGATGCCTAGCTTAGGGAAATAGACCTCTCTAGCTTCGGACAAATGTATTACTACCAAGTCATGTTTCTGAGCTAATGCAATTAGATTGCGTTCGTAATTTTCATCTATAAAATCGGAAATAAATATGACGACACTTTTTCTTTTCAATGAACCCAATACAAGCTTCAAACAGTTGTTGATATTGGTATTGTTAGATACAGGAACCAATTCAAATATTTTTTTTATGATTTGAAAAGCATGTTTCTCGCCTTTGTTGGGTTTTATATACAGTTCTTTTTGATCGCTGTAGCAAATAAGGCCTACATGCCCACTTTCCTTTACTGCCGATAGGGCTAGCACACCACAAATTTCTTTGGCAATGTCTATTTTGCGGTGCTGCTCTCTACCTATTTCTTGCGAGGCACTTACGTCTAGCACAAATAGCACGCTCTGTTCCTTTTCTTCCTTAAATGTTTTTACATACGCACCATGCCCTTTGGCCGATACTATCCAATCTACCGTACGCACATCGTCGCCATATTGATAGGCTCGCACATCGTCCGATTCTATGCCTGACCCTTTGAACACCGAATGAAAATTGCCCTGCATGCGATTGCTTATCAGTTGCCTGATGCGTATTTCATGCTTTCGTAATTTTCGTATCAGTTCGTTCATTTATATTTATTTAATCGTTCCATGATACTTTGTGAATAACCCGATTTTGAACCTAAAAAAACTGCTACTAAACCCAAAAGTTGATAGAAGGTAAAACGTTCAATTTACCACCAAATATCATTTTTTACAAAATCGCCGTTACAACCTGATATTTTTTCTATTGCTGTGGTGCTGATTCTTGTTTCTGCTGTGTTGTATGTGCTGGTTTATCCGTCTGTTGGTTTGTTGTTTATAAAATCCTCTGCTAACATTTTTGCTTGTGTGATTACTGTGTCCACCGCTTTTTCTTGAAGGTCTGGCGGATAACCGTGTAGTCTTAAAATTCGTCTTATGTTTCGTCTTAATGCCGATTGTACACTTTCTTTAATTGTCCAATCTATTGTTGTGCTGTTGCGAACTGTTTTTAAAAGTTCTTGGGCTATGTGTTTTAAAATATCATCGCCCAATATTTTTACTGCACTATCATTTACTTCCAATGCGGTGTAAAATGCATACTCTCTATAATCCAAACCTAAATCATCGCCTTTTTTATTGGCATCTCTTATT
>JAAFID010000060.1 GCA_013297765.1 Cytophagales bacterium
GCAATCGCTCAATTCAGACTATGAAGCAAAGCGGTATAAAAATTATATTTTGCAGTTACCCATTATTCACCTTGCTCCACAGGGAACTTTTTATGAATGGATGAAGCAGCGGCAAAAATTAGGCTCGCAAAACAAAGTACCCCGCTTGGCCAATGATAGAATTTATTTGGAAGATATATTGGGAAATTTTATGGTGGGGAAATGAAAGATTGTAAAATAAAGTGGTGGATATTTTTATCATTAGGTTAACTTTTTTAAGTTAAATCTGATTAATTAAAATTTGAATTATGCAACAACTCATTTTAAAAAAGGATATTGAGCCCTCAAAAATGGAGGCTTTATTGCATTTCTTAAAATCTTGGAACATTGAAGCCGAGCTTAAAATAATTCCTACAGCTAAGAAAAAAAGTAATTTCTCACTCGCTGTTGGTATGTGGAAAGATTACGATATAGATGCCACAACATTGCGAAAACAAATTCGGAAAAAGTAATTTTTTGCTGTCTTCATTATAAAGAATTGTTATCCAATTTCACTTTTAATTATACCTCACTTTCCTATAAAGCCGCTTCGTCTGATAATAGGGAAAAAATGCGATGCGTTTCCACCGAGGAGTATAACTGTAACAACATCCTCTTACTTCAAATTCAATATTTTCATCCTCCTTCATTACTTTTGCAAAATCTGTCGTTGACAAATTATACTGCACAGTATCTTTTATCATTCCCAAAAATTCAAAAGTAATATATCCAACATTCAGCTTGAGGTAAATTTCAGCATTACCATCCATATCTGTAATCGTTTCAAGGATTGGTTTTCTTAAAGAATCCAAAACTTCAACGTCTGCCCCCACTATCGCCTCTCCACTTTCATCCACCACTTTAACCTTTAATGTTCTCGCACTATCCAATGGAGGTGGTTTTGGCAGAGGGTTTGATTCTTTAAGAAATAAAATGGGTTGGGTTACTACTTCATGATTTGTAGCGTAGGATTTTTTAAATGGCATGGTTACAAATGCCATTGCGACTACTGAAAATGCTGATATAGATTTGGTAATTTTTGAAAATCTAAAAAAAGATTGCTTTTCTATTATGGAATTGTGTTGCTTTAGTTGGGTTTCTGTCATTCGCCCACATAGTTTTCCTCCATTTTTCTGAAACAATTGAATAACCTCTGTGGTGCTCAGTCCCGTCATGTCGTGTACTTGCTTTTGACAATGATCACAAAATCTACCATGAGCAGCAGGCTGCATTTGTTCCCAATGTTCACTGCATGGATTGGCTAGCTGGATAGATTTCATTTTAATATTTAGGTTGGTATTTAAAGATAGCTAAATGTCGAACATTAGAAAAAAGTAATTTTGCAAATAAATGTATCATATTTTCAACCTATATTGATTTTATATTTCAAAATAGTACATTTGCAATTCAATTTTTATAACTAAACTCAAATTAAATCATGTCAAAAGTTAAAATAGGAATAAATGGATTCGGTAGAATAGGCCGATTGGTTTTTAGAGCGGCAGTTGATAGGGCAAACGTAGAAATTGTTGGAATCAACGATTTGATAGATGTAGATTACATGGCTTACATGCTGAAATATGATTCTACACACGGAATATTCAAAGGAAGTATAGAAGTAAAAGACGGACAATTGGTAGTAAATGGCAAAGCCATCAGAGTTACTGCCGAGAAAGATCCTGCAAACTTGAAATGGAATGAAATAGGTGCAGAATATGTAGTAGAATCTACAGGCTTGTTCCTAGATCAAGCATCTGCTGGCAAACACTTAGCTGCTGGTGCTAAAAAAGTAATTCTTTCGGCACCTGCCAAAGACGATACCCCTACTTTTGTAATGGGGGTAAACCATAAATCTTACAACAGCAGCATGAACATTATCTCTAATGCGTCATGTACTACCAACTGTCTTGCACCAATTGCTAAAGTGCTAAACGATAATTATGGAATTTTAGAAGGGTTGATGACAACAGTACACGCTGCAACTGCAACACAGAAAACGGTAGATGGCCCATCGGCAAAAGATTGGAGAGGTGGCCGTGGAGCTTACCAAAACATTATTCCATCTTCTACAGGTGCTGCAAAAGCAGTAGGTTTGGTAATACCAGAATTGAAAGGAAAATTGACTGGTATGTCGTTCCGTGTTCCTACACCAGACGTTTCTGTGGTTGACTTAACGGTAAGATTGGTAAAACCAGCTACCTACGAGCAAATCAAAAAAGCAATGAAAGATGCTTCTGAAGGCGAAATGAAAGGCATCTTGGGTTATACTGAAGACGAAGTAGTTTCTACCGATTTTTTAGGCGATGCAAGAACTTCTATATTTGATGCTAAAGCTGGAATTCAATTGAGCGAAACATTTGTAAAAGTAGTTTCTTGGTATGACAACGAGTGGGGCTATTCAAACAAAGTGGTAGATTTGATAGAGCATGTTGCCACTGTTTAATTACGAGTGATGAATTATAAATTATGAATTATAATTTATGATTTTTAGTTTATTTAAGCCTTCCATTTTTGGGGGCTTTTTTTGTGTGTGCAAATTTGAAACAAAAAGAGTGTTTGTGAGTATAAAAAAAATATCTAATTTGCTGATTGTTGTGTTGTAAATACAATCATTAATATGGTGTTGTTTAAATGGCTTTAATCGTTTTAACCAATATTTGTTGATATAAAATTCCCCAATACTTTTCATATTACCTTATAAAAGAAAATACTTCACTGAAATTATGGCAGTAACCAACAATCAGAGAAAAATTCAACACTTGCTGCTGCGAGCAGGATTTGGCGATAACCCTGCCTACATGCAGAAAAATGCCAATCGCAAAGTGGCTGACATAACTGGTGAATTGTTTAAAAAATCAAAAAGCTACACCGATATAAAACTTTTTGAAGAAGCAGACGACATGTTTCAAGAAGGCGGTGCAAGAAATAAAGAAGAGAAAGCAGGTATATTTAAGCGGTCGCAAGAAAAATTAAAGCAACTTAACCTTGCTTGGATGGAAAAGCTAGTGAGCGACGATGCACAGCTAAGAGAAAAGATGACTTTGTTCTGGCATGGGCATTTTGCTTGCAAAGGCATCAATGCTTACTTTATGCAAAACCAGTTGAACACCATTCGCAAAAATAGCTTAGGGAAATTTGGCGATTTACTCCTCGCCATGTGCAAAGACCCAGCTATGCTGCTGTACCTTAACAATCATAAAAATATAAAAGGCAAAATAGACACTAGTTTTGCAAAAGAATTGCTCAACGTGTTTACACTAGGCAAAGGTACACACAATGAAAAAGACACCAAAGAAGTCGCTAGAGCCTTTACAGGTTGGGGGTTTGACGCCAATGGTAGTTACGTTTACAACGAAGCAAACCATGATGCAGAAGACAAGCTGTTTTTGGGTACTAGAGGCAAGTTTACTGGCGAGGAAGTAATTAATCTGTTGCTACAGCAAAAACAAACAGCTAAGTTTATTACCACCAAAATATATAGGTATTTTGTAAATGAAAATATTGATGGAAATCATATTTATACCCTTTCAGAAAATTTTTTCAACTCAGGATATGATTTGAATTCGCTGATGAAGGAAATTTTGAATTCCAAATGGTTTTATGATGAAAAGAATATAGGCGTGCTTATCAAATCGCCCATAGAGTTGCTGGTAAACATGAAGCGTACTTTTGGTATTAGCTTTGAAGACAACAAACATTTGATATTTTTGCAAAAAGTATTGGGGCAGGTATTGCTGTATCCCTCTAATGTGGCTGGCTGGAGCTCTGGCAAGGAGCTAATAGATAGTTCTAGTTTAATGCTGCGGTTGCGGCTACCCGAATATATATTCAACGCTGCCGAAATTAAATTATTCCCTAAAGAAGACGGCGATGTAGAAACCGATTACCTTTCGGAAAAAGATTTTGAAGTACTGCGTCCATTGGTCAATTGGGCCGAATTTGGCAAACCATTCTTAGGGCAGGGGCAAGAAAAAATGCTGGAAGGCATGGCTAATTTTCTTTTGCAACAACCATTAAACAAGAAACAAATAGAATTGATTATTAAAGAAACAGACAGCATAGAAAAATCAAATCCTGTACTCATCATGGCAGTTAAGATTACTTCATTGCCCGAATATCAACTTTGTTAATCGCCCCATTTTCATACTACTTATGACCTATCAATCAAGAAGATCATTTATAAAGAACGCCACCCTAGCAACAGCAGGTGCAGCAATGCTTCCAGAGTTTTTGACTGCTTCGCAAATGCAATTGCATGAGGTCATGAAAGCCGCCAATATCGACAACAAAGTAGTGGTAGTAATTCAGCTTTCTGGGGGCAACGATGGGCTAAACTGTGTAGTACCATTTAAAAATGATAACTATTATAAACTTCGTCCGAAAATTAGCATTCCCAAAGATGAACTTTATGAAATCAATGACGAAGTAGGTTTTCATTCAGAACTTAAAGTTTTTAAAGATTTTTATGATCAAGGCATTTTGTCGGTAATCAATAATGTGGGCTATCAGAATGCAGAAAAGTCGCATATTCGTGCCATGGAAATATGGCAAACTGCAAGTGGCACTAGTGAGTTTAACAACCGCAGTGGCTGGATAGGTCGCTACCTTGACCACGGCTGCCAGCCTACTTGCAAAAAGCCCTACATGGCTATAGAGATGGACGATGCGCTGAACCTAGCCCTAAAAGGCGACAAACTGAAAGGTCTAGCATTTATAGACCCTACACGTACCTACAATCATTTTAACAATAATTTTTATAAAGAAGTAGCCAAAATACGAGACGATGCCCCAGAGGGCAGCCCATTGCACTTTTTATACAAAACACTTTCCGACTCACTGTCGTCGGTAAACCATATTTACGAGCGGTCAAAAATATTCAAAACCAAAACGCCGTATCCACTTACTCAATTTGGTGTAGACCTACGCACAGTGGCCGAGTTGATTATTTCCAATATGGAAACCAAAGTGTATTATGTGTCGCTTCCAGGGTTTGATACGCACGTAGACCAGTTGCCCAAGCATGAAAAAATACTGGCCAAATTTGCCGATGGAATGAAATCATTTATTAAAGATTTGAAAGCCAACAAAAGGCTAGACGATGTAATGATACTTGGCTTTTCAGAATTTGGTCGCTCGGTAAAAGAAAATGAAAGTGAAGGCACTGACCATGGCTTGGCAAACAATGTATTTTTGATAAGTGGTGGCCTGAAAAAGAAGGGTCTATATAATGCCATGCCTACACTAACAAACGAGCAACTAGACGACAATTGTTTGCGGGCTTCGGTAGATTTCAAATCTATCTACGCCACTATATTGAAACATTGGCTAAGTGCCGACGACAAGCATGTGCTGGGCAGAGAATATGGATATTTGGATTTTATTTAATGGTACATAAATCCGAAAAGAAGTTATTTTATTAATGATATTCAACTGTGTAGATTTTTTTTAAAATTAGCCTAACTACATTTCTAAATTATGATTAATTTTAAGAATTAAACATGAAAAAAACACACATCCTTGCCATCGTTATCATTGCCATAGCCATAGGCGTTATCATGTCTACAGCAGGCGATGCTAGTACTTACGTATGCTTCAAAGACGCCAGCAACATGGCTGCCGAAGGCGACAATGACAAGGTACACGTAGTAGGCAAGCTAAAAAAAGATGCCGCAGGAAATATTGAAGGAATGATATACGACCCTGTGATAGATGCTAATAGATTTGAATTTGTGCTGGTAGACAACAACAATCAAGTACAAACAGTGATATACAACCAACCGAAGCCACAAGATTTTGACAAGTCAGAGCAGGTGGTGATTGTGGGGAGCATGCGTGGAGAGGTATTTATGGCCGATCAAATTATTATGAAATGCCCTTCCAAATACGAGGACAAAGAATTGAAAGAAACCGCCAGCAACTAGTATCTTTGCAACGTTTCTTGGTTACTCTTTTTCAATACCATATTTAATGATACACACCACCGTTGGCGATATTGGACATGCCAGTATTGTCGTTGCCCTTATAGCCGCTATAGTTGCTGCTTTCTCTTATTTTAAAGCATCTAGTGCGAAAGATTTTTTAAGCGAAACAAGCGACCAAAAATCGTGGAGAAAATTTGCTCGATTATTCTTTTACCTGCATAGTGCCGCTATATTTGGCGTAGTAGGTACTTTATTTTATATCATCAAAAATCATTATTACGAATACCACTACGCTTGGGATCATTCGTCAAACAGTCTTCCTATATACTACATGATTTCTTCTTTTTGGGAAGGACAAGAGGGAAGTTTTTTACTTTGGTTGTTTTGGCATGTGGTATTGGGGTTGGTATTAATTCATCAAAATAAAACGTGGGAAGCCCCCATGATGGCGGTATTCTGTGCGGTACAGGCATTTCTTGCCTCTATGATTTTAGGTTCGGTATTGCCCTTGGTAGAACTAAAAATTGGCAGTTCGCCATTTATACTACTCAAAGATTTTATGGGCAGCCTACCAGTTTATAAAATCAATCCCGATTATGTACCAGAAGACGGTACTGGGCTAAACCCATTGTTACAAAATTATTGGATGGTAATACATCCGCCAACCTTGTTCTTGGGCTTTGCCACTACGCTTATTCCGTTTGCATACTGCATCGCAGGTTTGTGGATGGGCAGGTACAAGGAATGGATTCGCCCTGCATTGCCTTGGGCATTGTTCTCGGCTATGGTGTTGGGTACAGGTATTCTCATGGGCGGATACTGGGCTTATGAAACACTTAATTTTGGAGGTTATTGGAATTGGGATCCTGTAGAGAATGCGGTATATGTGCCTTGGCTAGTACTGGTGGCCGCCATTCACTGCATGATTATTTATAAAAATAGCAACACCGCACTCAAGCCAGCTGTTATTTTGGCAATAGCGAGTTTTGTACTTATACTTTATTCCACATTCCTTACACGTAGCGGTATTCTAGGTTCGTCGTCGGTACACTCGTTTACCGACCTTGGTTTATCAGGGCAGTTGCTTATTTATTTGTTGTTTTTCTCTTTGCTGTCTTTGGTGTTACTAGTGTTTCGCTGGAAAAAAATTCCTGATACTGAAAAAGAAGCTTCTGTGTATTCGCGAGAATTTTGGGTTTTCATAGGTGTTACTGTACTGTGCTTAGCGGGTTTTCAAGTGTTAGCTACCACTTCCATTCCAGTGTATAACTCTATTATTGCCTTGTTTGGTATTAAAAGCAATGTGGCTCCACCTGCCGACCAAATGGAGCATTACAGCAAATTTCAAATTTGGGCAGGCATTTTTATTGCCATTTTATCGGGCATAGGACAGTTCTTTTGGTGGAAAAAAATGGATGGTAAAAAATTGTGGAATGCCATCTCCATCCCATTGTTGCTGGCTTTGGTGATTTCCATGTTGGTAATGTATTTTACAGGATTAGATCAGCCAGCTTATATTTTATTGGTTGCTACATCTATATTTTCTATTTGTGCCAATGCATTTATTCTCAAAGATGTGTTAAAAGCAAACCCAAAACTGTCTGGTGGTGCGGTTTCGCACATAGGTGTTGCCATGATGTTGATAGGGATTTTATATTCTTCGGGCTACTCCAAGATTATTTCTTTGAACAATTCGGGCATGACCTATTCCAAAGAATTTTCTAAGGAAATGAATAAAGAAAATCTACTGCTATGGCGCAACGACCCAGAACAGATGGACGATTTTACATTACTCTATAAAGGTCAAAGGTTGGAGTCACCCGATTTTGCTGGGTTTATCAATAAAGATGAAGTAGTGCAACTCGACAATAAAGCAAAAGTAATTGCAAAAAAAGACATTATTTATCAAGCTAAAGTACAGTATAAAAAAGGTGACACCATCAATATTGCTCCTGAAAATACATTTTACGAAGTGCAGTACAGTAAGGCCAATGGCGATACATTTACCCTATACCCTCGTGCACAAGTGAACCCACAAATGGGGCTGATTGCTTCGCCAGATATTAAAAGATTTTGGGGAAGAGATTTGTATTCGTTTGTTTCTTCTATACCCACACCCGACCGTGACCGTGAATGGAGCGAGCTAGTAGAGCATACTGCCCATATAGGTGATACTATTTTTCTTAATGATTTTGTTGCCATATTACAAGATGTAAAACGAGAAACAAATGTACCAGGCGTAACGCTCAAAAGCACTGATGCTGCCGTAAGGGCTCATTTCAAATTATTGGGCAAAGACAAAAACTATGATGTTTACCCCATCTATGTTGTGTTGATGGAAGACCACATGGTAGGTCAAATACCCGAAGTAGTAGAAGATTTAGGAATAAAAATCACTTTCTTAAGTATAGACCCAGCCTCTGGTACCTTTACCTTTGGCGTCAATACCACTCAAAAAGATTACATTATTTTAAAAGCCATTGAAAAACCCGCCATCAATATCCTGTGGCTTGGTACACTTTTGCTGGTTATTGGTTTGGCAATTGCAATTGTACGCAGATACACAGAATTTATAAAAATGAGAAACAAAGGGGTGGAGGTGTGATAATATTTGGCACGTTGCTCTGCAGTAAAGTTTATTTGAGTTTGTATTTGATAATCAATTATATTATAAGAGACTAGAACAGTAAATTAAAGAAAATAAAAATCATTAAAAATGTTCAGATGAAAAGTAAATCTTACAAAAACCATTAATTTTGCCCATCACGTCTTATTTTTCGGTCAAATAACTTTCTTCTGTATTTTATCTTATAATATTGATACATAAAGAATTTTATCAACTTATTTTCAAAAAATATCCTGGCAAACCTATTGTTGGATAAATAAAATTCAGTGATAGTAGTTCTTATATATCTACCTCTAAAATTCTTTCGATATTTTTCCTGAAGCGATGATTGTATCTTAAAAAAACTATTATCTACGTTGCCTTTACTTTTATGAGTAATTGCAAAATCAATCACATAGGTAGAATATCCCAATATTTCTGCAATGATACACAATTCAGTTGCATAGAGGTGAAAGCCTTGCAAATTGAATGAAACTGCCAAGTTTGACGAGTGCTTTACCAACATAAAGTTTTCGTCCAAGCTGATTACTTTGCTAGGTACAGTGCCTCTAGATTCTAGTTCGCCTACCTTGTTATAAAGTTTATACACTATATTCTTAATACCAGCTGCACCAGCATTGCCTAGCACTGCCCACTTCTTGTCAAGCGTATCCATTTCAGAAATTCTTTGCTCTAGTACCTCTATACGGTCATAGTTGAGCAATATGTCTTGGTGACAAATGATGATATAAGTGCCTTGGGCTAGGGTCAAAAATTTGTTCAACCCTGCATAAGCGTCATATTTGTTGTGCTTGCTATTGTCTATGTAAAGATATTCACAAAAAGAAGTGTCAAAACCTGCATCTATAAACGATTGCACCATTTCGGCATATTCCTCAGGATTAGAAACAAGGGTACATATCGAATATCGAATGGAACTTTTCGCAATGGAATCTATTTCTATGGCAGTTGTTGAGGTTAGGTTCATAGGGGCTGTAGTTAAACTTATATCGCCTTAATAAGATGACTAAATGAACCTATCTTTTCTGTCAAATATCTAGGAAAGCTACCATCCACAACTACCGTTTTATATAGCTGTTCCCTATCAAAAATATCCATTCCTTTTTCTATCATCTCTTGAAGCCTTGCTGGGTCTTTGTAATATTCTTTGTTGAACTCGTCGTGCGAGAGTGCTTCTATTTTTGTAATGATATTTTGAACGCCGCCCATATAGCTGAAGTGCCAGCCACCATTGGGAACTATAGTAATATTTTTGCCTTCTTTTCCTCGCAGGGTTCTTACTTTTCGAATGGTTTTAATGTCTTTTTTGAGTACCATAACTGGTCCTCGCCATAAATCGGGTGTATCCTCTGATTTGATACAAAGCATATTGAGGTAATAATAGTAAAAATTTTGCTCAAAAACTTTGATGCCCTTTACATTTCTATAAGCCTCTATTTGTGCAGGTCTAGGTATTTCGTCAATGTCTGAAACGATGATGATATCTTCAGGATTTGCATCTTTTATTCCTTTTAAGATAAATTCTTTTTGATGGTTGTCGTAATCTCTAGGCGTGGGATTTCTAAATTTTGAAAAGAAACCAGGGTACTCATCGACTACAATGTGTATTATTTTTGGAAGAAATTTTTCAAATAAATGCTTATTATCTGCAAAAATTAAAGCTTTGGGATTTTTTTGAAAAGTTCTTGTTGCCTCTACAATCACAAATTTATCTACGACTGCATCTAATTCATTTAGGCGAATTTCTAACAATTCTAATTCATTGAAAAAAGCAAAACAATCGTAAATCATCACTAGCTATTTATGTTTTGCATATTGGTCAATTTATTATACAACCCTCCTTCTTTTCTCGATAGGTCTTGATGCGTACCTTGCTCGACCACTTTGCCATCTTGAATTACGATAATGATATCGGCATCTTGAATGGTACTTAGACGGTGAGCTATCACTAACGAGGTGCGGTTTTTCATCAAGTTGTTGAGTGCATCTTGTACCAATTTCTCAGATTCGGTATCCAGTGCCGAGGTGGCCTCGTCGAGCAACATTAATGGTGGATTTTTCAATACAGCCCTTGCTATACTTAGTCTTTGTTTTTGACCACCCGACAGTTTTACGCCACGGTCGCCTATGTAGGTATTGTAGCCATTTTCTGTAGCACATATAAACTCGTGTGCGTTGGCTACTTTTGCAGCCTGTATTACTTCTTGCTCTGTAGCATTTGGCCGGCTGAAGGCAATGTTGTTGAAGATAGTGTCGTTGAACAATATAGCCTCTTGATTGACTATTCCCATCAAATCTCGCAGCGATGCGATACCACAATCTTTAATATCTACACCATCAATAGTAATGCTGCCTGCTTGCGGGTCATAGAATCGAGGTATCAAATCAGAAATAGTACTCTTGCCACCACCCGAAGGGCCTACCAATGCTACTGTTTTGCCCATGGGAATGGTAAAGCTCACCTGGTCTAATATTATTTTTTGATCGTAACTAAAGGTGACATTATTGAAAGCTACTTCTTTTTCAATCGTTTTTAATTGAATGGCATTGGGCTTATCTACAATGGTAGCGGGAGTATCGAGCAATTTTAATACCTTTTCGCCAGAGGCTAAACCCGACTGAATGGTGCCAAACGAATTGGTAATGGACTTAGCCGGACGCAGTACTTGAGAAAAAATAAGAATGTAAGCTACAAAGGTACTGGCCGAAAGTTCTGAGCTATTGCTTAGCACCAGGGAACCTCCATACAGCACTATCCACGCCACGGTAGATACCCCAAAAAATTCAGAAACGGGCGAGGCCAACTCTTGCCTACGTGCCATGCTTTTGATAATTTTTGTATAGCGAATATTTTCATTGTGAAACTTGTCTTGTGTAAGCGTAATCGCATTAAATGCTTTTACAATACGTAATCCTGAAAGTGTTTCATCGAGGTGGCTAAGCATAGATCCCAATGAATTTTGGGCTTCTGATGCACTCTCTCTTAATTTTTTTACAATCTTAGAAATAATAAATCCAGATAGGGGAATGACCAACACCGTAAATAAAGTCAGTTTAGTAGAATAGAAAAAAAGCACCGCAAAATAACCTATCAAGGTGATGGGGTCTTTGAAAAAAACCAGCAAAGTACTGGTAATAGATGCTTGAATAACGCCTACATCGCCCGTGATAATGTTCATAATATCGCCCTTCCGCTGGCTAGAAAAAAAGCCCATGTCTAGCGACATTACTTTGTTAAACACCGCTCTACGAAGGTTCAGTAGCGTATGTACCCTCAAGTTTTCCATGACCCGTGACGATAGATAACTGAACAGATTGGAAAGAAAAACAGAAACAATAATCACAGCACATACAAAATATAGTGCCCCCATTTTACCATAGGTTTCTACCATCATATTGGACTGGTAGTAAAACAGGTTTTTTACATAATCGCCACTGAAAGCAAACGTAGGTGCCGTGCGAATCAATAGAGTAGGGTCGGCGGCTTCTTGCTTAAAAAGTATATTGAGAAGTGGAATGAGCAAGGTAAAATTCATCAACCCAAAAAGGGTAGAGAGTATTGAAAACAAAAAGTAAGGTATTGCAAATTTCTCTAAAGGTTTGGCATACTGAAGTAGCCTAAAATAAATTTTCATTCAATAATGATAGGTATGGAATCTTAAATTTAAACATTCTTTGATTAAAGAATGATATTTTTTTGTATGTCTTACACTTGCTTATATCCTAGCTTCTGTTGCTCTGCTATTACTTGCCTATACACCTCGTTGTTGGTAAGCAATGTACCTGTCTGTACACCCAATGTTTGCATTCCTTTTCGAACATCAAATACTTGATTTTTGTATTTCAAAAATTGAAAGAACGCTGTCGCAAATTCTGTTTTAAAAAACAAAGTTTTAAAGATCAATTGCAGCCTAATCCACACGTTCCAGCCTAGTAATTGTAAGCCCGACAAATGTATGGCGTGCATAATGAATCTGTTGCGGTAAACGATGATTTGTATTTTCTTTTTCTTGTTGTATTTCTTTATCGTTACCGAATTGGGGTGTCTGCAAACTGCTGCATGGTGGTAGTAACTGTGCCAGCCTACTTTCCATGCACGCAAACATAAGTCCAAATCTTCCCCATAAAAAGGTGCATAGGCCTCGTCAAAACCTTGCAACATCATTAATTTTTCTCGCTTTACCAGTGCATTGGCTCCTGAAAGATATAGCGTGGGAAACCACAACTGCAAAGGGTCTGTAGGTACTAGGTTTACATTAGCTCCAATTTTTAAGCCATGTCTATATTGCGTTTTGGCTGCGTCTTGAATTTCCTCATTGTCATAGCCAATGATTCTTCCCATGACCCCGAAAGTTGAGGCCTTGGTAAAATATTGAAACTGGCTGGTAAAATAATCTCCTACTAACTTTACGTCTGAATTCATCAAGAAAACCAAATCGTACTTCGCCAGAAATATTCCTGAATTGATATTGGGTGCAAAGCCTTTGTTGGTGAGGTTTTCAACAATTACTATATCTGGAAAATTTGCTTTTAAAAATGAAATAGAATCATCGGTAGAGGCATCGTCGGGCACAATTATTTCGTATGACAACCCAGCCAATGCTAAGGCTTGGTAAAGAGAGGGCAAGTTTTCTTCTAGCAATTGCCTACCGTTGTAGTTGGGTATTACTACAGAGATGCCATTGGGAGAATATGGGAATATATGTTCTAAAGCTTTCGTCATTACCTATTCAGAAAATATTCCCTAAACGTTGCCAATTCGCTTTGCTCTATTTCTACATATTTTTCAAATATCTTGTCTCCTACTTGTTTTCTCAATGCCGAAATGCCCACGTCTATAAGGCGTAGACCTGTATTGGTAAGCAAAATATTATCAAATGCCAAGCCACCAATATTTGATGGTCGTTTTAAATCTCGGTGCACAAAACCTGCCTTATGTAATGTGTTCAACTCATCTTCAAATACATCGAGCCATAGCGTGCGTACCTCTACTTCATGTGCCCTAAAATCGATGGGGTAAATGCGTTCCATAACCAACATTTCGGCATTTAAATTATCGTCAAAATCCAAGCGAGAAAACCGAACTACAAGCCCATTTATAGCATTTGCAAACATCATTTTCTCAGCCTCTGAACCAATATCTGATCGGGTATCGCCAGTAAATAACTTGGCAACCTCGGTTTCACTTAGTACCACCACGGTATTGCTTGCACCTGAAGATAAGCGACGAGGATATTTAAACATAAAAAAAATGAGAAATGAGAGAATTTGTTTTTTTAAGAATTGCCAAGCACTAAGTTAATTTTTTTGTATTGCGTTGGCAAAATTATTTTCTCACCAGTCCACGTTGCCCATACCTTTCAAGGCTTGCAGCACGCTATTTACCGCTATCGCTTCTATACACGAGCATCCATTGGCTTCGCAACCTCTACAATTTTTATCAAAGGTCAAAATGCTCACCCCCTCCCCTAGTGCTGCCCAGCGGCCAGGGTGAATGGGTTTTCTAGAAGGATACAACCCAATAGCTACCTTGCCCAATGCTGCTGCTATGTGCAGTGGGCCAGTGCTACAAGCCACTAGAGCATCTGCTTGGTAGATAAAGGAAATCAAGGTTTGCAAGTCAAATGCTCCTGTTACATCATGAATGTATTCGTGGGCAAATAGGTTTGGGGCTTGTTGTTTTATCAAATCGCCTTCGCTGGCTGTGCCTGTTACAAATACTTCGCAGCCCTTTGCTACCAATGCTAATGCTAATTTTTCATACTGCATTATGGGCCATTCTCTTGCACTTCCCTTCGACTTTGGGTGAAGGATGATGTGTTTTTTGCCTGCTGAAAAAAATGTCGAAAAATCGTGTGGCTTTGCTACCACACCATAGTAGCTAGGCAGCTCTTGCAAAGTAGGAATGTGATATATGCCCAACCCTTCCAGTAATTTGAAATTCAATTGAGCCTCATGCAAATCAGATTTTTTTCTAGAAAAGAATATTCTTTTATTCGCATACCACCAGTGGTGCCAACGGTTCGCTGTGCCTATACGTAATTTAATATGATTATGGGCAGCTATTTTAGCAATGGCTTTATCGGGGTATAAAAACAAAATAGCTTCGCCTGATATTTTCTTAGAAACGAGTAATTCATCTCTATCAATAAATTCATCTACATGACTACAAGCCTCTATTATTGGTCGTGTATAGCTTTTTCCTACAAATGATATTTTAATATGCGGAAATAATTTCTTTAAATAACCAGCTACAGGCAGCGAAAGCACTACATCGCCCAAATTATCGGTGCGAGAAATTACAATATGTTTCCACTGGGTAGGCTTCATTATTTTAAACTATCAAACCAAGGTTTCACAAGCTCTAGCATGGGTATTTGTGCAGCGTGATGGTCGGCATTGGCAATGGGAAAATACTGCACTTGCTTTGCACCGTTTTCAATCATTTTTTGATACGTAATCTCTGTATTTTGGTAGGGTATCACATCGTCTATAGTACCGTGATATAAATTCAATTTGGCTTCTGGACACCAATTAGAAAGGCTATTGGCAAACAATGCTTTTTTTAATTCCATTTCCCCGTTGCCTTTGAGGTTGGTATAAAAAGTAGGGTTAAAGAGTGCCACCAAATCTGTACCCAGCTTATCGTTGATGTATTGTTTGTCATGCTTGCCAGAGAACAATTCGGGTATCATTCGGGCATATTTTCTATTGAAATAATAGGTCAAAGGTTTCTGCCATGGATACACACGCCTGTAAGCCATAATCAAATAAGTAATATATGCAGGTTGTATGTGGGTACTATGCCCAGTGCTAAGCGATGCTAACATGGAAAACAAATCGAACCCACCTGCACCGGCGGCGGCAGCAACCAGGTGAAAAAAAGTATCATTGTGCTGCTCTAAACTTTTCAATACCGCAAGGGTGATAAAGCCACCTTCGGAGTAGCCTGTAAGGAATAATTTTTTATTGCAAGGGATGCCATGATTCACAATGTATTCTTGGGCTGCTGCCAACATATCTATCACACAAGAGGCACTGTGGGCGGCATCGTAGTATGGGTGTATTTCCGAGTTAGATTCGCCATAGCCAATATAATCAGGAATTAATGTAATATAACCAGAGGCGGCAAAAAACTCATAGCCTGTGCCGCCCTGATCAATAAAAACGGAGGGGGCTTCTGATTTTAAAAACGTAGTACCATTATGAATGGTAATTACAGGCAACTGATGGGTCAAGTTGTGAGGCAACATCAACAAGCCAGAGGCATTGATTTCTCTGCCCACATAGGTAGTGGAGTATATTATTTTATAAATAGAAATGCCTGATAAAATATGGCCGTACAGCACTCCGTAGCCAAACTGATTTTGCAGCAAAGCTACTTGAGCCATTTCTAATTGCTTTACCAGCGTAGCACTTATTAATTTTTTATTCAACTGAAATCGGATTTAAAATAAGATAATGTTTTGAAAAACTTCAAACCCATTGATTAGGCTTGTATCATCAATGGTATGCACAGCAATATATCACAGTATAAGCGTATTTACAACGTTTGCCAATACTGTTATTTGGATATGATGAAATTGGCTCTTTACTTTTTATTACCCCGAAAATTAAATAATATTGTTTGCTACTAATTTTTAATTTTACAAATTAATTTATTAGTAATGATTAAGTGCACTGCTAGTCAAGATTACCCCTCTGTGTCTAGCTTTGGCATACCATTAGATTTACAATTTTTATTCCCATTTATACAACATATCCTTACTCCATGAAAAGAAGAGATTTTATTGCCAAAACCAGTTTTGGTGCAGCCCTCGCAGGCAGTATGCTTACTACCAGTGAAAGTAAAGCAACTGAAATAGAAAACAAGGAAACCCAAAAAACCACCAATGGACTAACCGTGAATGATAACGGCCCAATAAAAGAGGTGATGAAATATACCGACAAGCCCCGAAGCGGTATCATGGTGGGCAGTATTGGTGCTGGCGGTGCTGAGTTGCGTAAAGATGGTATTTTTTACAATTGGAGTATATTCAACAACAATCCAAAAAGTTCTGGGCAATTCTTAATGAGCAAGGATTTGTTTGACAGTCGTTCCAATGGCAGCAATTTATATCCTATAGAGCCAGGGTACCTGTTGTTCTTTATCGTGCGGTATCAGGTAGAGGGCGAAGAGCCAAAACTAAAACTACTGCAAATAGACCAAGGCTACCAAGTAGCTGCAATAGGCATGCACGTTTATGAATACCCATGGATGACGGGTATAGAGCAAATAGAATATTCGGCACGTTTCCCCTACACCAATCTGAAATTTTCGGATTCAGAAATGCCATTGGATATTGAGCTAGAGGCACACAGCCCGTTCATTCCACACGATGTAAAAAACTCCTCTTTGCCGATTATGAATTTTGATTTTAAAATCAAATCTAAATCTTCAAAGCCTGTAGATGTAATGATTCTGGGAAGTTTCCGCCACCTCGTTGGGTATGACACTATGGAGAAATACTATATCAACGACATCAACAAAACCACTGGATACGTGGAAAACATTGCGACCTGTGGCGATATGGATACGAAATTAAGTTCCTACGGTACTGTAAGTTTTGCCTCGCTTAATGCCGACTCTACCTATTATGTAGGCTGGGAAAATCGCCACCCTTATTACGAGTATGTTTTAAGAAACAAATCGCTGCCCAATATCAACGATACCGATGGCGTGGACAGCATATTGAAAGAACATTCGGCAGTGCCTGCATGGATGCCAGAAACAAAAGGCAGAAACCATATTGATGAAAAAACAGGCAAAAAACGTGGATCGAACAAAGTTTTTAATTCTTTAGCATATTCTAAAAAACTTAACAG
>JAAFID010000062.1 GCA_013297765.1 Cytophagales bacterium
CCAATTTGATTAAATTTTGCAATACCAACTTGCACACCAATATTGCTGCCGAAGAAGATATAGTAGAAGTAGGTAGCCCAGAATTATTTCGATACCCTTTTGTTCACATGACAGGCCATGGAAATGTTGCCTTTACTGCCCTTGATGCAGAAAATCTTAGAAAATACCTTACTTCGGGAGGATTCTTGCATATAGACGACAACTACGGAATGGATAAATTTGTAAGGCTGGAAATGAAAAAAGTGTTCCCAAACCTTGATTTTATCGAGCTACCCTATAATCATCCTGTCTATCATCAAAAATATAAATTTGAAAAAGGACTGGTAAAAGTGCATGAACATGATGGCTTACCACCAAAAGGTTACGGAATAATTTATGAAGGAAAACTCGTTTGTTTTTATTCTTACGAAACAGATTTGGGCAACGGCTGGGAAGATCAAGCCATATACAATGATCCAGAAAATGTAAGACAGAAAGCACTGCAAATGGGGGCAAATTTGGTGTCGTATGCCACGACCATAACCCAATAATATGCTATCAAAATAATGATTGTAAATTGCAGATTTAAAATTACTACAAACCAGTAAAACCAAACCAACCAGCTGATTTAAAAATAGTACGAAAAGTAAAAATTTAGTTCAAAAAGTTATTATAGACAAGGCAGGAAATTTCCCTAAAATGTAGTGCTGAATTGCCTATTTTTTTCTAAATTTATATTTAGTTACTAACTAAACCATAAAAACTGTGATAGTCATTATCTTCTTCATTCTTCATTGGTATCTTTCTTTGTTCAGTCAAACATTTTTCCTGCACCGCTATAGTGCACATCAAATGTTTACTATGAACAAATTTTGGGAGAAATTCTTTTACATGTTCACTTATGTAACACAAGGTTCTTCCTTCTTAAATCCTCGTGCATACGCTGTGTTGCACCGTATGCACCATGCCTACAGCGACACAGAAAAAGACCCACACTCTCCACACTACTCTAGCAACGCATTTACTATGATGTGGAAAACTAAATTTATCTATAATGATTATCTAAATCGTGTAGCAGAGCCTGAAGAGCGTTTTAGCAAAAACCTTCCTACTTGGAATTTTATTGATAATATTGGTGACAATTGGTTGTCTAGAATAGGATGGGGTACATTGTATGTATTGTTTTACATTCAGTTTGCTACCTCTTGGTGGATGTTTTTACTACTTCCTATACACTTCTTGATGGGGCCTGTACATGGTGCTATTGTAAACTGGTGTGGACATAAATATGGTTATTCTAACTGGGACAACCACGACCGTTCAAAAAACACCTTCACTTGGGATTGGTTGATGGGTGGAGAATTATTTCAAAATAACCACCACAAGTTTCCTAACAAAATTAGCTTTGCCACCAAATGGTTTGAAATTGATCCTTCATATCCAATAATCAAAATGCTAAGCTGGACTAGAATCATTAAATTGAATACCCTAAAAGAGAAAAATTTTACGATATAATATTTTATATTTTTGATTCATAAGAAAGAGGCAAATTGCCTCTTTTTTTATGAATCAAAAATAGCTAATAACATCTAATCTATTAATTGATTATTATTCATATTAAATATTTCTAAAATTGATAGAAAGCAGGCGTAAATACAAAATTATTTACACGACAAATCAAGCCTCATAAGTATTTATATTGAAGAAAAAATCATCGCATTGCTTTATGTTGGTTTACAAAAAAATTAATCTTAAAACCATTATTATTTAAATTATTAAATCTGAAATGAAAGCGGATTTCTCTACTTCGATTACCACCCCAGCTCAATTGGGATATTATTTTCCAGCCGAATTTGAAAAGCATAGTGCGACATGGCTTAGTTGGCCTCATAAAGAAGCCTCTTGGCCGGGGAAAATAAATACTATTTATCCTATATATTGCCAGTTTATCAAATTAGTATCAGAGGGAGAATTGGTGAATATCAATGTAAATAACGAAGCCATGAAACAACATGCCATTCAATGTTTGCAAGCTGTTGGGGCAGATTTTAAAAACATCAATTTTTTCTTTCATCCTACCAACGATGCCTGGTGTAGAGACCATGGCCCCGCATTCCTCATCCATCCCAATGCTGATACAAAAAAGGTAATCGTGGACTGGGGTTACAATGCTTGGGGGGGCAAATACCCTCCATTCGACCTAGACGATGTAGTGCCTACCTTGATAGGAAAACATTACGATATTCCAGTTTTTCACCCTGGTATAGTGATGGAAGGTGGCTCGGTTGAGTTTAATGGAAAAGGGACACTACTTACCACCACTGCCTGTTTGCTAAATCCCAATAGAAATCCGCATTTAACACAAGCACAGATTGAAAAATATTTGTGCGATTACTATGGTGTACACCATATCCTTTGGCTAGGCGATGGCATCATTGGCGACGATACCGATGGGCATATAGACGATATTACCCGTTTTGTAAACAGCGATACAGTAGTTACTGTAGTTGAGGAAAACAAATCCGATGAAAATTATCATTTGCTACAAGAAAACCTAAAACTGTTACAGACCATGCGTTTGGAAAATGGGAAACAATTAAATGTGATTGAACTACCTATGCCATCGCCAGTAATATTTGATGGACAACCCTTACCAGCATCGTATGCCAATTTTTACATTAGCAATGATTATGTAATAGTGCCAACTTACCGTGATGCCAATGATGAGAAGGCTTTGGGTATTTTGGAATCATGTTTTCCAAATCGAAAAGTAGTTGGCTTAGATTCTACCGATATTATTTGGGGATTGGGTAGTTTTCATTGCCTTAGTCAGCAAGAGCCAGCCGTGTAGATAATTAGTTTCTAGTTCTTTAATTTCATTACAATTTATAAATTTAACATTCACCACTTATTCCAATGAATACAAAAATACCTCAATGAATAAGTGTAAATTACTTCCTAATTATAAAATACCATTACTTTGACTTTTAACGATTTTAATTTTGACGATAAACTACTGGATAGCTTGTCGGCCATGGGATATACCAAACCAACTCCTATTCAAGAGCAAGCCATACCCATGATTATGGCTAATAAAGATTTAATTGCGTGTGCACAAACTGGAACTGGTAAAACCGCAGCATTTTTACTTCCAATATTAAACAAGCTGTTAAAGACAGAAAAAAGACATCTGAACACCCTGATTGTAGTTCCTACTAGAGAACTCGCCTTGCAAATAGACCAACAAGTAGAGGGATTATCTTATTTTTTATCGGTTAGTTCTATTGCAGTATATGGTGGAAATGATGGTACGGTGTGGGAACAACAAAAAAAGGCATTAAGAGAAGGTGCTGATATCATCATTGCTACTCCAGGTAGATTAATTGCACAGTTGCAATCTGGTTTAATGGATTTTACCCACATGCAACATTTGGTACTCGACGAGGCCGACCGTATGCTTGACATGGGATTTTACGAAGACATCATGCAGGTAATAAGCTATATTCCTAAAAATGTACAGAAAGTGATGTTCTCAGCCACCATGCCTCCTAAAATAAGAACATTGGCCAATACAATTTTGAATAATCCTGAAACGATAAATATTGCTCTGTCAAAACCAGCAGAAGGTATTTTGCAACAAGCGTATGTAGTTTACGATTCCCAAAAAGTTCCTTTAATTCAATCGCTATTAACTACTGGCAATTTCCCTAGTGTTGTTATTTTTGCATCTACCAAAGACAGTGTGAAAATATTGGATAGAGAGCTTCAAAGAGTAGGCATTCCTACAAAGGCATTTCACTCTGACCTTGACCAAAGTGAAAGAGAACAAATATTAAGAGGTTTCAAAGCCAAGCAAATCCAAGTGTTGATTGGCACAGATATTATTTCTAGAGGTATAGATGTAGAAGGCATCAGTTTAGTAATCAATTACGACGTGCCACCTGACCCAGAAGATTATATCCATAGAATTGGTCGCACTGCCCGTGCAGAAACCAAGGGTACTGCCATTACATTTGTCAACGATAAAGACCAACCCAAATTTTTTAGAATCGAGAGTTTGATTGGAAGAGATATAGATAAAATGCCTGTTCCAGAATCGCTAGGTGCTGTTCCGCTCTACGAACCTGAGAAAAAAGTAGAGAAGAAACATTTTTCCAAAGGCGGTAGTGGTGGTTCAAAAACATCAAGCAATTACAAAGGTAAAAACCCAAATAATCGTCGAAGGCCTGCGAGATAAGTAAAAAATTATATTGAAGGCTTACTTAGTTGGTATTGACACTATTCATCGCTTTGTCCACACCTACAGTGCAAAACAATTCCACAGCAGTAATACAGCGGTCGAGCAATAATGGCAAATCTTTCATCTCGTCAGTGCTAAATTTACTGAGTACATAATCCACTTGTTTCCCTTTTGCAAAGTCGCTACCTACGCCTACTCTTAGGCGGGCGTACACATCGGTGGTAAGGGTTTCTTGTATGTTTCCCAATCCATTATGCCCGCCGTTTGAGCCTTTGGGACGCATACGCAGTTTTCCAAACGGCAAAGCAAGGTCATCGGTTATCACTAGTAAGCTCTCTACAGGAATTTTTAATTCTCTCAACCAATAATTTATGGCCTTACCACTTAGATTCATGTAGGTCGTAGGCTTTATCAAATACAAAGTTCTGCCTTTATGTTTTACTTCGGTAAGGTATGCCAACCTTTCTATGGTAAATTTGGAACTGCTCTTGGCAGCGAGTTGGTCTAAAGCCAAAAAGCCAATATTGTGGCGGGTCAATTCGTATTCAGGACCAATGTTTCCTAGCCCAGCGATGAGGTATTTCATGATATAAAAAAATTTGTTTCGGCACAAAAAAGTCCCTCTATAAATATTACAGAGGGACTTTTTACAAAGCAATCATTTTATTATTTTTTCTTACCTGCTTTTGGCTCTTCTGCCGCGGCTTCATTTTTCAGTCCTCTTGGTACTGTGATGGTTGCAATAGGATTGCTAGGATTAGAAAGTATGGTCACTTTTCCAGTATTTGCCTCACTTACTTTAATAGATTTATTCAAGTCTAGCTTAGAAATATCAACTTCGATACTTGCTGGCAAATCTTTTGGAAGTGCTTTTACAGAAAGTTTGTTCATTTTCTGAACCAACTTACCGCCTTTCATTACTCCTGGAGATGAACCTATAAATTTTACAGGAATATCCATAATCACCATTTTATTCTCATCCAATTCTAAAAAATCAGCATGAAGAATCATATCACTTACTGGGTGAAATTGAATCTCTTTCAATATGGTATTGTATTTTTTACCTTCTACTGAAATAGAAATTTTGAACACATTTGGCGTGTACACAAAATCACGGAAACTAAACATATCTACAGCAATATGCAACTGCTCTTTGCCACCATAAATTACACATGGTACCTTTGCCTCTTCTCTTAGTTTTACAGATTCTGTAGTGCCGAGATTTGCTCTTTTAAACCCTTTAATCTCAATTGTTTTCATAATAATATATAAATTTAACGTACTAAATACTAGATAAATAAAGAACTAATTGAATCTTTATCTTGCAATTTTCTAATTGCTTTGGCAAACAAATCGGCCACGGTAAGCACTTTTATTTTGCTACTGGCTGCTCTCAAAGGAATCGTATTGGTAATGACCAATTCTTCCAATACTGAATTATTGATATTGTCAATGGCTTTACCCGACAATATCGGATGGGTGCATATAGCCCGTACACTGGCCGCACCGTTTTGCATGATCAATTCTGCGGCTTTGCAAATAGTGCCTCCTGTATCTATCAAGTCATCTACCAATACTACATTGGCGCCTTCTACATCACCTATCAATTGCATGGAGGCAATTTCGCCTGCTCTTTTTCTATGCTTGTCGCATACTACCAAATCGGCCTCAAGGTATTTGGCCATATTTCTAGCACGAGATACACCGCCTACGTCGGGCGATGCAAATAGTAAATTTTCTAATTTTAAAGATCGAAGGTAAGGAACAAATATAGCCGAACCATCTAAGTGATCTACTGGAATATCAAAAAAACCTTGAATTTGCCCAGCATGCAAGTCGCAAGTCATCAGCCTGTCTGCTCCAGCAGCAGTAAGAATATTGGCTACCAGTTTTGCAGCTATCGCTACTCTTGGCTTGTCTTTTCTATCTTGCCTAGCATACCCAAAATAAGGTGCAATTACGGTAATGGTTGCAGCAGATGCTCTTCTAGCGGCATCTATCATCAGCAACAGTTCCATAATATTGTCTGCTGGCGGAAAAAGTGATTGGATGATAAAAATATCGCACCCCCTTACCGACTCATCATAGCTTACATTGATTTCTCCATCGTTAAATCTTAAACTGGAAATAGCCCCTAGTTGCTTGCCATAAGATGAAGCAATCTCTGTTGCTAAATAGTTGGAGTTTGTTCCTGAGAATATTTTAATGAATGACATGCTAAAATTGAGAAATAAAAATGGAGGGAATTTTTACATGTTAGAAAGTTGTCCTACTAGGTTTCGAACCTAGACTCTTCTGAACCAAAATCAGACGTGTTGCCAGTTACACCATAGGACAAATTGGAATGCAAAAGTAAGCCTTTTTATATAGATGTCAAATTTTATTTTGAAAATATTTAATAAAATTATTCACAGAAATACATGTCGGATATATTCTATGTTATTTCAGCCTTGCGTAGCTATTCTTTCTTACCTAGAAAATAAACATAACCAGCAGAGAAATTCAAAACACGGTTTTGCCAAGGTTTATAATTGGGGGTATTGGTAATATCGCCTTTCCAGAAGTCAATGAATCCTAAGTTGTATCTACCTTCAAAAAATATTTCGCCAGATAATATTTTAAAAGCAACGCCAGCCCCAGCAGATAAACCAATATCGAATCTATTGATGTTTTTTGAAACATCGGTGTCTGATAAATTAAACTTTATCTCTATATCTTTTTCTCCAAAATAGTAAAATGTTTCACTAGCCGCTACCATATAACTAAAATATGGACCAGCATTGGCAAATACTTTGGCTCTTTCATTACCGATTGCAAATTTGGCTAAGACAGGAATTTGTAGATATTTTAAATTTATTATGTCGGTAGAACCCATAAAGGTTTCAGTTTTGGTGCCACCATTAAACTTGGTTTCCACTAAGCGAGTTTGAGTTGATATATAAGTTCCTTGAGCCGAATAAAGGATTTCTGGTTGCAAAGAAAATAGGTTGCTAAATTTAATATTCACTATTGCCCCTAATGCTGCAACATTGATAGACTTATTGGTAGTGACTGGAGATAGCAAGATTGGATCTAATGATAATTTTGCGAAATTAATTCCTCCTTTTATCCCAATACCAACAACTTGAGCATGGGTTGGTTCCATTGAAAATAAAACTGCCATTAGGTAAATGACCTTTTTGATAGAAAGCAACTTTTCCATTTTTATTACTTCGTAAAAGATTCAAATAAAATACGGTACAGAAAAATATCTGCACCGTATTTGAAAAAATATTTTATTATTTCCCTCCAAAGAAGAAAATATATCCAGCAGAAAAGTTAATTACACTATTTTTCATGGGTTTATAATCAGGAAGCTTTGTATCTTCTCCCTTGTTAATATCTAATAATCCCAAGTTATACCTCCCTTCAACAAACAAGTCGCCAGGGCCTACTTTAAATGCAACACCCAATCCGCCAGCAATACCGAAATCAAATCTGTTTGCAGATTCTTTTACAGAAGGCTCAGAGAAATCAACTTTAACTTCTTCTTCTTGCCCCATTGCAGATATTTTTGTTTTTGCAGACATTAAATAGGCAGCATATGGACCAACATTTACAAATGCTCTAACATTTTCAGAACCAAATGATAACTTTGCTAATACAGGCAGTTGAAAATAATTGGTAGAAAGCTTACTAGAGAAATCTCCAAATAAACTTGTTTTCAAATGTGTTCCTTGGCTCGAATAGAGCAACTCTGGTTGTAAAGAAAATAAATCATTGGCTTTAAAATTAAATACCAGACCACCAGCTCCCCCAGGTAAAAAACTATTGGTTAAACCATTTTCTTCCTTAATAGTCAGTTTTGACAAATTTAAACCACCTTTTACTCCTATGCCCACTTGGGCATTTGTTGTTTCGATTGAAAATAAAATTGCACTAAGGCAAATAGCTTGTTTTAGATAATTAAACTTTTTCATTTTTCTATAAATTATTTTTGTTGAAAAAAAACTAAGGTATAAATGTACGTATATATATTTTATATAAACAAATACTACCTTCTAAAAATTCAAAAGTTTACAAAAAGATGATGTTAAAAAAACCTAAGGCGCAAATATAGGATTTGCACCTTAGGTTTTTTTTATGGAATTCTTATCATGAGTGTTTATTGCTCCAATAGCTCATGTAATACATTATTATATGCTAAAGCACTTTCATTGGTATTGGAAAACTTTTCTCCATCAATGATAAAATCACATGCGACAACACTTCCCAATTTTGAGAATGGTGTATTTCTATCCTGCAATATTTTTTCAAATTCCGTTTGCATTTCCGCAGATATGCTAACTACCACACGGCTTTGTGCCTCGCCGAAAAGGTAGGCATCTTTGCGAAAATTCTTGTCGGTGGTAATTTCAAATCCCAATTTACTCGCCATCGCAGATTCGGCAAGCGTAACAAATAACCCACCTTCTGAAATGTCGTGTGCAGATGCAATTAATTTCTTTTTGATAATTTCTGCTACGGTATTTTGCACATCGAATTCCTTATCCAAATCAAAAAATGGACTTGTAGAGGCTTTGATGCCCAAATATCCATACAAATATTCTGAAGAAGATATGTCGTTTTTCGATTCGCCTATCAAATAAATAAGGTCGCCTTCCTTTTTAAAATTCATGGTCATTCTGTTGGTAGGGTCGTCCATTAAGCCAAGCATCCCAATCGTAGGGGTAGGAAAAACAGGCCCTTCGTACGACGATTGGTTGTAAAAACTTACATTTCCGCCCGTTACGGGAGTGCTAAATTTTTCACACGCTTTTTTCATGCCTTTTATAGCACCTACAAACTGCCAATAAACTTCGGGGTTGTATGGATTTCCAAAATTAAGACAATTGGTAATTGCCACTGGTTCGCCACCCGAGCATACAATATTTCTTGCAGCCTCTGCCACTGCTATAGCACAGCCTTCTTCTGGGTCGGCATTGACATATCTGGAATTGCAATCTACCGTAATCACAATTGATTTATCAGTACCTTTTACATTTACAATAGAAGCATCAGAAGGGCTGTTGGTATTGGTATTGGCTGTGCCTACCATAGAATCGTATTGCTCATAAATCCATCTTTTAGAGGCAATATTGGGTTGCTTTAACAGAAATGAAGCTATGGCTTTATAATCTTGTGTGGTATCAATTGAATTAAGGTCAAATTTTTTAAATTCTTTATAATATGCTGGTTCTGTATATTCTCTTTGGTAAACAGGGGCACCGCCTCCTAGCACTAAATCTATAGCAGGCACATCGGCTGCCAATTCATTATTCATATAAAAATGTAGGCGCTTAGTATCAGTCACCACGCCTATTTGGGCACAGTTCAAATCCCATTTATCAAATATCGCTTGTATCTCTTTTTCTTTGCCTTTTTCTACCACTATCAACATTCGTTCTTGCGACTCCGAAAGCAATATTTCAAAAGGTTTCATATTGGCTTGGCGAGTTGGTACTTTGTCTAGCCATATATCCATACCATGTTCGCCTTTGGCACTCATTTCGGAAGTAGAGCAGATAATGCCAGCAGCACCCATATCTTGAATGCCTATTACACTGCCTTTACCTATTATCTCTAAAGTAGCTTCAAGCAATAATTTTTCTTGAAATGGGTCGCCTACTTGCACTGCTGGCAAATCGTTAACAGAGTCTTCCGAAATATCTTTTGATGCAAATGCTGCCCCGTGAATGCCATCTTTGCCTGTGGCCGAACCAACAATGAATACTGGGTTGCCTACTCCATAAGAGGTAGCACTTGCCGTTTTTCCTATTGCTACAATGCCAGCCGAGAAGGCATTGACCAGTGGGTTTACATTGTAACAATCATCAAAATATACCTCGCCACCCACAGTGGGTATGCCAAAGGCGTTGCCATAATCGCCTATGCCCTTCACCACGCCTTTTATCAGCCATTTGGTTTTGTCTAATTTTAAATTGCCAAATCGCAAAGAATTTAATAAAGCGATGGGTCTAGCACCCATGGTAAATATATCTCTATTGATACCACCTACCCCAGTCGCTGCACCTTGGTAAGGCTCCAATGCTGATGGGTGGTTGTGCGATTCGATTTTGAAACTACAAGCCAACCCATCACCTATATCTACCAATCCTGCATTCTCTTCACCAGCTTTTGCGAGCATTCTTGGAGAATCTTTGGGAAGTTTTTTAAGCCAAGTAATGGAATTTTTGTAGGAGCAATGCTCTGACCACATCACAGAAAAGATGCTAAGCTCAGTAAAATTGGGTATTCTACCTAATATGATTTTTATTTTTTCAAATTCTTCTTCAAGCAGGCCTAGCTTTTTTGCGGTTTCTAAGGTGGTAATGGTATTGTCTATCACGGGTAGATTGAGTTTAAAATCGAAACGAAAATACGGCAATTGTGAAAATAAAAAAAGCCACTCCTAAAAGTGGCTTGGTAATGTGTATAAGTTTTCAGGTTATTTGTAAGTATAGAAACCTTCTACACTTGCTTTTGGGCCTTCATAATTTACTTTGATAGTGTTGGCATCGCAACTGCCTACCTTCATTTTTGCAGCATTGTAGCCGTAGGTTACTGTTACAGTTTTGCCACCTACGGTATGAGTCTTCACACCAGAGAGCACATTCCATTTAGGATTTTGATAGTCGAGACCGCTGCAACTATTGGCAACCAACGCTTCGTTGATGGTGGTGGTAAAGGCATCTCCTTTTTTATTGGTTCCAGTGGCGGCCAATCCATTAGCGTTCATTATGCCTTCCACTTTTACCGAAACGCCATCATTAGTTTTTGTAATTGTTCTTTTGCGTTTGGCGTCCCAGTTTCTAGAGGTACCATTGTCAAAACTGATTGACATGCCCACAGCATTGATTTCGTGTACTAAAGTAGAACCAGATAGTAAATCGTACAAACTTCCACCATTAACATTGGTCACCACATGTTTTCCTTTTACCAAAATATTTTTACCGTCATTTTTTCTCACTATTCGTAAGCCATTTACACTTTCTATAGTAATTACGGCACCAGCAGTTTTCCAAGAAGTTTGTCCAGAAAGTGCAACTGTTACTACTCCAGTTCTAAATCTTTTACCATCGCATGATGGTGAATTGGTATAATAAATTGTTGCAGACATATTGTTGTCGGCAACAACAACTGAATCTGCTCCGCACATATCAAATTTTTTCCCAATCCTAGCTTTTGAGCTTCCAGTGGCAAATTCCATGGCTCCGCCACCATCGTCTGCTATCTGGTCTGATTCTTCATTTACGGCTGCTTCATCGCCAGCTTGTGCAACTGCGGCGCCATCATCTATTGGGTCTGCATCCTTATTTTTTTTACACGAAGTAAACACAAGAGAGGTACAAATCGCCAATGCAGCGAACTTTAAAATTGATTTTTTCATAAAATTGTTTTTAGGTAAGTTTTTATAAATTTTGAACCTTTGACACGTGGTTTATACAAAGGTTTAATTGGGTGTAAAATATTTTTTTCTGTAACGCAGATAATGGTATATAGTTTAGTTGTAATACCCATTGCTTATATGCACTATACCCATATTGCCAAGCAGCCCAAGCAATTTTGTATAGCTCTTTTATTTGGTGTATTTGTGGCTAAGTGCAATTACTGCATGACCAAAGCTGCCCCTTGTGCAGTGCCTTGTGCCAACTCAAATGCCTCTACTTTAATATTGGGCAATGAGCGTTGTAGCAAGTGCATAAAAATAAGATTTTTGCTAAAGCCACCATCTACAAATAGCCGCTTGCCTTGCACTGCATTTTCACCAGCAAGCAAGACTGATTGTGTTTGCAACTGCACCATGTCCACCATCAGCTTGTGGTATGCCTGTTCGTAAGTATCGAACTGATCTAAATCTGGTAGTGTAAATGTTGCCTCTGGTTGATAATAATTTTTAATCAACATGGGCTTTTGTCCACATTCTGCCAAAATAGAGGCATCGAAAGCAACTGTTTTGTAATAATCTCTATCCTTGAAAAAATGGGCTGCAAATCTGCGCGTCAGGTTCTCATGGTCGTTTCCTAAAAATAACCTCGAGGCCTTTACCTGTCTGCCTTCAAAGGTCAAATAATTAAGACAGTTTAGTATTAATTCTTCTTTGGTGAGAATTTCCTTAGCAAATGGATTTAGTGTTATGCACCAAGTACCAGTAGAGAGCAATAAAAACTCATCATCAAATTTCTTTATGTAGGGAATTAATGCCGCAGAACTATCATGCAGGCCTGTACCTACTGGTATTTGAATGCCTCTAAACATTGTAGTCCCAATTTGGGGCTTGTGTGCAATTTGGGGTAGCAACGCATCTATCCCTTCTTGATACACCCAAGTGTGGTATTTATTTTCAGCCAAATTCCATAAAGTAGTATGGCAACCAATGCTGGTAAATTCGCTACATAGTTCTTTTGCAAATAGCCAAGCACAATATTGGGGCAAATGCAACGATGTTTTTATTTTTCTAAAAATAGAAGGGTGGCGGTATTTGAGCCAATAAATCTGTAATCCCGAATTGAGCATGCCCAATACTGGCGAGGCAGTAGCTGTAGCTACGTCTAATTCATTGCCATATTTGCTATAAAATTGCTGAGCAATGTCTTCAGGAAATTTTTTCAAATAATTGTATAGCGGTGTTACAGGATTGCCCTTGGTGTCTAGATGTACAAAACTAGCTCCATACGTAGTAAAATTAAGGGCTTTGATGTGAAATCGAGTGTCCTGTTCGGCTTGTTTCCAAGTGTTCAGTAGCCAATTTGTTAGTTCCTTTAAATCTTCGCACGGTTCGCCGTCTTCATCTTCTATTTCTTCAAAATTGGTTTGTACTTCATGCACCAATTCTAGTGCTTCGTTGAAAAGTAAAAACTTTTTATTGGTTTTGCCAATATCAAATATGGCGGTCGTAGCAATCATTTTTTAATGAATTGTTTAATTATTTATTGAATACAAATAGTGCAGAAAAATGAATCAAATGTACTACAAGACAGTGCAAATTATACTATCAATTAGTGTTGCAAATTAGCAATTGAAAACACGAGAACAAAATCGCTAGGAATAAATAAAATAGCAACAAAATAATACCAACGGTAGTCAAGCAATCGGAAAGTTAGTGTATAAAAAAAGCCCTGAAAACTTCAGGGCTTTTTTTATAGAAAAATTTTAGAGAAAGATTATTCACAAGTAAGGTCACCTCCTGCAGAAACTTCTTTTCCTAGAGCATCTTCTTCTCCATCGCTACCTTGAAGTATTTCTGCCATTTTAATATCGCTTTTTTTATAGAAAAATTTTAGAGAAAGATTATTCACAAGTAAGGTCACCTCCTGCAGAAACTTCTTTTCCTAGAGCATCTTCTTCTCCATCGCTACCTTGAAGTATTTCTGCCATTTTAATATCGTTCAACCCCACATTGCCATTGCTGACTGTTAATGATCCACTCATGGAAAAATACAGTTTAGCCTTTGGATTTTCATCAAAATCTTCCATAGAATCTACTTTTGATAAATCAGCGACATAGAAGAAAGCAAATTTTTCAGCATTTGATTCACTAAGCATTTGTTCAAATAAAACTTCATATTTACCATTAGCTTTTTCTTCATTAACATAAGCTACAACTAAATAATCAATTTTATTATTTGCTTCATTTGATGCATCAAATTTACCAGATATACCAATAAGCATTGAGCTACCAGCTTCTCCTTTTGCTCCAAATGCACCTTCGCCCTCGCCAGAGACACATATAACATAATCTAATGTAATGCTTTTCCCATCTACTTCAAATGACCCACCGCCTTTAGATACATTTCCATATACTTGCACATCTACTCCATTGTACTTGAAGCCAGTACCAGGTTCTGTATAAGTGTTCCCTGTATTAGGTTCTACATAGGTAAACATGTTTGTAGAACTATTGTAATTGTAGTTTCCCGAACCAGGTTCTGTGAAACTAAACTTTAAATTTTTTAAAGTTTTAATAATGGTTGCTCTATTTGGAACTTGATTATTAGCAGGCTGTGGCTCTGATTCTTTTTTAGAACAAGATACTACAACCAAACCCAGTCCTACTGCTAGCAATCCAATTTTAATGAATTTTAATGTTTTCATAGTTGATGGTGTATTTTGGTTAGTTTTTTTATAGACAAGTTAGAAAAATACTAAATTGCACAAGGGGATTTATCCCCTTGTGCAATTTGTATTAGATAATACTAAAATAAGAAACCTAATTTCAATTTACCACTTAGAGAACCTAAAGAAGCACCAAATCCAAATTCACTTCCTTGTTTCATAGGATCTGGATTTTTAGCTGGAGCAACTACAGCAGTATTCTCAACAGTCATATCAGAATATGAAGTAAAGCCAAACCCATAACCAAACTCACCACCTAAGTAAACTTTTTTAGCGAAGTAAAAATCAGCACCTGCTACCAAATTTAAACCAAAAGCAACAAAACCACCTTTTTTATCATTTTTAGTAGTAGTAGTATTGATTTTACCATCAGCCGCTTGAGCCTCTTGAGTTAATGTTGTAGATTTTCCAGCTACTCTTAATTCTGCACCAACATAAGGAGATAATCTATCAGTACCAGCAAAATGTTTTTCAATACCAGGAGCTATTTCCCAACCAAAGCTAGATTCTTTTTTCAAAATATCAACCATAGTACCAGGAGCAGCACCTGCGACTTTGCTAAGTTCCGCTTTAGGTGTTGATGTTGATGACATTGTAAGATTCAAACCTACTCTGAATGCCAAGGACTCAGATAAGAATCTTCTGTATTTAATTTGTGGAATTGCTAATGGTGAACCACTGAATGGTGCAGAAGCAAACTCAAAGTTGTTATCTCCAGCAGCAAATTTGTAAGTATCTTGTGCATTCGATGTTAAAGCTACAGCAAGCAATGATGCTGCAATGATTATTTTTTTCATACGGTTTGTTAATTTTTAAAAATGTGTTAGTTAAAATTTGTAGGGCAAAAATGTAATAAGATTTTTAGATATGCAATAGATAGTGATAAATAAATTTTTGGCTGGTATGGTAAAAACACCATTAACCATTTATAAAACAGTTTGAAATGCTGTATATTGAAATATACAAATGTAAGATAAGCTACGATATTCCATATTCTCAATATTATCATTATGTTAAAAAAATACAAATTTTGTAATTATTGGAGCTATATACAATATGTTTGTTTAAAGATTATGTAGGATAAAATTGAATGCATTTTCTCAAATGTTTCCATCTTCCCAAAAACAAAAAAACCTTCAACATTTCTGCTGAAGGTTTTTTGTTAATGATGTACGTATTCGATTATCTCAAAAACAACAATTCTCTGTATTTTACCAATGGCCACTCTTCATTATCTACTATAAGTTCTAGCTTATCAACAGCATAACGAATAGTTTCAAAGTATGGTTTTACCTTTTCGCAATAGGCAATTGCTTTGTCTTTGCCATGCTCAAGGTTATTGGCTTTTTTGCGTTCTTCGGTCATTGCATCTACATCGGTTTGTATGGTTTTGATGTATTTAGAAATTTCCTTGATTGTTTCAATAGTTGATTTTGATTCACCATCTAAACCTAGGTCTTTCAATCCTTTTACATTGGTTATCAATTTGGTTTGATAAGCAATTGCAGTAGGCACTATGTGGTTAGAAGCCAAATCGCCAATTACTCGACCTTCTATTTGAATTTTTTTCAAATAGTTTTCTAACATAATCTCGTAACGAGCCTCTAACTCTCTTTCGTTGAACACTTCATGTTTCAAGAATAATGCTTTTGCTTTTGGTGTTACATAAAATCCCAATGCTTCTGGAGTAGTTTTCACATTGTTCAATCCTCTTTTTGCAGCTTCTGCAACCCACTCATCAGAATATCCATTGCCTTCAAAACGAATTCTTTTGCTTTTGATGGTATATTCTCTCAATACGTTGATGATGGCTACTTCTTTTTTAACATCTTTTTCTATTTGCTTATCAACTTCTTCTTTGAATTTTACCAATGTTTCTGCAACAATGGTGTTCAATACTGTCATGGCAGCAGCACTGTTCATAGCACTACCTACGGCACGGAATTCAAATTTATTTCCTGTAAATGCAAATGGTGAAGTTCTATTTCTATCGGTATTGTCAAGCAAAATTTCAGGAATTTTGTTGATGCCCAATTTCATATAAACGTTATCGCCTTTATCAACTTTGATGTTGCCATTTTTCTCCAATTCATCCAGCATTTCGGTCAATGTTTGACCTATAAATACCGACATAATTGCAGGAGGTGCCTCATTTGCACCTAGTCTGTGGTCGTTACCAGCAGAAGCGATTGAAGCTCTCAACAAATCATCATAATCATGTACCGCTTTGATAACGTTTACAAAGAAGGTTAAGAAAATAAGGTTTTCTTTTGGTTTGCTGCTTGGTCCTAAAAGGTTTTTGCCAGTATTGGTTCCTAAAGACCAGTTGTTGTGTTTACCACTTCCGTTGATTCCCGCAAATGGTTTCTCGTGAAACAACACTTTAAAATTATGTCTTTCAGCAACTTTATTCATCAAGTCCATCAACAACAAGTTGTGATCTACTGCCAAATTACACTCTTCGTAAGTAGGTGCTACTTCAAATTGGCTAGGTGCTACCTCGTTGTGACGAGTTCTTACTGGCATTCCTAATTTTACAGCTTCGATTTCAAAATCTACCATAAAATTGTGAACACGAGGAGGAATAGAGCCAAAATAATGATCTTCCAATTGCTGGCCTCTTGCTGGGGAATGACCAAATACCGAACGACCAGCCATAATCAAATCTGGGCGGGCTTGGTAAAGTGCTTTATCAACTACAAAATACTCTTGTTCAGCACCTAATGATGCAGTTACTTTGGTAATGTCTTTATCGAAATAATCGCAAACAGCAACGGCGGCTTTATCTACTGCGGCTAATGCTTTTAACAATGGTGCTTTATAATCTAATGCTTCGCCTGTGTACGATACAAAAATTGTTGGAATACATAAAGTATTGCTCATGATGAATGCAGGAGAGGAAGGATCCCAAGCAGTATAACCTCTTGCCTCGAAAGTATTTCT
>JAAFID010000061.1 GCA_013297765.1 Cytophagales bacterium
CGCTGTATTACCAGGAATTGTGGTTGCTTACTTATTTACGGGTTCAAAGGCACAGTTGCCAGTGTTGATTGGTGCAGCTATCACAGGGTTATTAACTACTTTTTTAATAGAATTTCTCAACAAAAAAATCCGCTTGCAAGAAGATGCGGCTATAGGAATTGTATTTACTTGGTTATTTGCCTTGGGCGTAATACTTATTTCCGTATTTGCGGGCAAAATAGACCTTGACCAAGATTGTGTACTCTACGGCGAAATAGCATACGTAGGCCTAGAAGGCAATGGCATTCCGCACGAAATTTGGGTGATGGGTGCAATATTTTTAGTGATATTGGCATTTGTAAAGTTGGGCTATCGTCAGTTGTTTATTGCTACTTTTGACCCTGC
Source organism: Cytophagales bacterium (assembly GCA_013297765.1). Taxonomy (GTDB): domain Bacteria; phylum Bacteroidota; class Bacteroidia; order Cytophagales; family Cytophagaceae; genus REBA01. Next base: position 385 of record JAAFID010000061.1, read on the forward strand.
CTATGCAGCTACTGTAGGTATTTCTACTGCACTTTGGCACTATTTGTTGATGGGCTTGGTCTCACTTACCACGGTTGCAGCATTCGATTCGGTAGGTTCTATTTTAGTAGTTTCCTTTTTAGTAATCCCCGCTGCTACCGCTTATCTTATCACCCATAGTCTTCCCAAAATGATGATGATTGCAATCATAGTAGGGACAATAGGTGCAATAGTAGGTTATTTTTTCTCTAGTGCAATTGATAGTTCCATTGCAGCATCGATGAGTACAGTATGCTTTATACAGTTTGTGTTGGTTTTTGTGTTCACTAGCTTACCAAAAGTACAAAAGGTGGCAAAAACAAAATAATTGAATCATTCACTAACGAGAGAATATAAGTAGGAATTGAATATTATTGCGGCTAGATTATATTTGTATGCTAAATTAAAGTTTGTATGTAGTTTATAAAGCTTCTATTTTACACCTTACAACAAATGATACAAGCAACAATTTTCCTTATCATTTAAATAAATACGCACCCTCTTGCCATCATTTCTTGTATTTTCAAACCTATCTCAATTTACTCGTTTACGGCACTATATATCTACCCGAGCAGATGGTTACAGCCTGCCGCCTTACGATAGTTTGAATTTAAGTACACAATTGAACGACGATAAAGAAGCTGTACAAAAAAACAGAGATTTGATTGCAAATCATTTGCAGGTAGCTAGCGAGAAATCATTTTTTCCTCAGCAAACCCATAGTAGCAATGTAGCCATTGTTAATGCCAGCACAACAGCAATAGACCTCCTAAATACCGACGCCCTAATCACCGCAGCACCTAATATTTCCATTTCTGTTTTGGCTGCCGATTGTGTTCCTGTATTATTATACGATGCAAAAAATCAGGTAATAGCTGCTATTCATGCAGGTTGGAAAGGTACAATAGGTAAAATAATTACCAAGACCATACTGTCCATGCAACATAATTTTGGTTGCTCCACCCAAAATATCTATGCTGGTATCGGTCCATCTATTAGCATGGCCAGTTTTGAAGTGGGCAATGAAGTTGCACAACAATTTATAGACCTATATGGTGGCGATACCACAATCATTAGGTCAACTATAAAAACAGGCAAAGCACATGTTGATTTGTGGCAAGCCAATAAATTGCAATTAATTGCTGCTGGCATTCCAGATTCTCATATAGAAATTAACGGACTTTGTAGCTTTTCCAATCCAAAACTATTTTTTTCTGCCCGAAGAGATGGATTTGAAACAGGCCGATTTGCAGTAGGTGCAACATTACTAAACATATAATACTTGTGGCCAATAAAAAGAAAATAGTAAACGACCCTATCTATGGATTTATCACCATACCTAGCAACCTCATATTTGATATTATAGAACACCCCTACTTTCAGCGGTTGCGACGTATCAAGCAACTGGGGCTTGCCGATTATACCTACCCTGGGGCATTGCACACTAGGTTTCATCATGCCTTGGGTGCTATGCACTTGATGGGATTGGCAATAGAAAATTTAAAAAGTAAAGGACATGCAATTTCTTACGAAGAAACCGAAGCTGCACAAATAGCCATATTGCTTCACGATATTGGTCATGGTCCCTTTTCTCATGCACTAGAGTTTACGCTGCTACAAAATACCAATCATGAGCAACTGACTGAAATTATTTTAAAAAAATTAAATCAACATTTTAATGGTAAGCTAGATATGGCCATCTCCATTTTTGAAGACAAATATCCTCGCAAGTTTTTGCATCAACTGGTATCAAGCCAGCTAGACATAGATAGGCTAGATTATCTGCAAAGAGATTGTTTTTTTACTGGCGTTTCAGAGGGTACTATTGGTGCCGATCGGATTATTAAAATGTTAGAACTGGTCGATGATGAAATAGTGGTAGAAGAAAAAGCCATCTACAGCATCGAAAATTTTTTAAGTGCTAGAAGGCTTATGTATTGGCAAGTCTATTTGCACAAAACAGTAGTAAGTGCCGAACAGATGATTATACAAATTATAAAAAGAGCTAGATACTTAATGTATCACGGACAAGAGGTGATAGCTACAGATTCGCTGAAAATATTTTTAGAAAGTAAAGTAGATTTTGAAAGATTCAACACTGAACCCCAATATTTGGAAGCATTTGCAAAACTAGATGATTACGATGTGTGGTCGGCAGTAAAGCTATGGAGTGCATCTAGAGATAGAGTACTAAATTTTTTGTGTAATAATTTATTGGGCAGAAAGTTGTTTAAGGTACACATATCAAACCATCCTATAGACCCTGAATTTATTCATCTTCAGCAACAATATCTTTTAGAAAATCAACATTGGACAATAGAAGAAATAGATTTTTTGATGGTATCTGGTACCATAAGCAATGCAGCCTACAACTTAGGCAACCATCAAATAAATATTTTAATGCGAAGTGGTAAAATATTAGAAATTGCCGAAGCATCAGATTTGCCCAATATTAAAGCCTTGAACCAAATAGTAAGCAAGCATTATACTTGCTGGCCAAAATATTCTCAAAGCCGTACTTAAAAGTATTGCTTTTATTAAAATAAATTTATATTTGTAACCTATTGAAAAATCCTCCACTTAATGGAATTTACCGTTCAACAAATTGCAGCCCTTCTTGGTGGGGAAATAGTAGGAAATGAAAATCTTACCATCAATAAATTAGAGAAAATTCAAGATGCTACTTCTGGTTGTTTGGCATTTTTAGACAATCTAAAATATGAAGTACATTTATACACTACCAAAGCTAGTGCAGTAATAGTTCACAAAGATTTTATTCCCAAAGAAAAAATACATACCACGCTTATCAAAGTATCGGATCCAAGGGCGTCTTTTTCGGCATTGTTGGAAGAATATTATAAATTTATCAATTTTATAAAGAAAGGTGTAGAGCAGCCAAGTTATATGGCATCTACTTCCATTATGGGTAGTAACGAATACCGTGGTGCTTTTTCATACATTGGCGAGAATTGTATTATAGGCGATAATGTAAAACTATACCCCCACACCTATATTGGCGACAATGTTACCATAGGCAACAACACCATATTACACTCGGGGGTAAAAATATATGCAGGTTGTATAATTGGTAATAATTGTATTATACATTCTGGAGTAGTGATAGGCAGCGATGGTTTTGGTTTTGCCCCCCTACCCGATGGTTCTTATAAAACAGTGCCACAGGTGGGCAATGTAATTATAGAAGACCATGTAGATATAGGGGCAAATACGGTAATAGACTGTGCTACGATGGGTTCTACCATTATCAGGCAAGGTGTAAAACTAGACAATTTGATACAGATAGCCCACAATGTAGAAATTGGTAAAAACACTGTCATTGCAGCACAAACAGGCGTATCTGGCTCAACTACTATTGGCGAGCAATGCATTATTGGTGGCCAAGTGGGTTTTGTTGGGCACATTACCATAGCCAATAAAACAAGTATTGGTGCACAGGCAGGGATTGCCAAATCGGTACTAAAATCGGGGCAATCTATAGCAGGTACTCCTGCATTTGATTATAAAAGTAACTTAAAATCAATGGTAGTATATAAAAAACTACCCGAACTGCAAGCGAAAATAGAAGATATAGAAAAGAAAATATCCATAACAAAGCCTTAAAGCTTCTATCTATTTTTCCCCAATCTTTTTTTTATAATAGTTCTTACAATAAATTATCATAATTTCGCATTTGTTTCTGTTAAGAAATTGTATTGAAAATGTATTTAAAACAACACACGATTAAAAGTCCAGTAACTATTTCTGGCGTAGGATTACATACAGGCGTCAATGCCAACATGACTTTTCTACCAGCAGATGTAAACCATGGAATCAAGTTTCAAAGAGTAGATTTAGAAGGTCAGCCTATAGTAGATGCAGATGTTGACAACGTGGTAGATTTATCAAGAGGCACTACCATAGAGCAAAATGGAGCAAGAATAAATACTGTAGAGCATACCTTGGCAGCCCTTGTAGGTTTGCAGATAGATAATATTTTAATACAATTAGACGGACCCGAGCCACCAATTATGGATGGTAGTTCTATCCTTTTTGTAGAGGCATTAGAATCGGTAGGCGTAGAAGAGCAAAATGCCCTGCGCAATTTTTTTGAGGTTCCACACAGTACATTTTATAGAGACACCGAAAGAAACGTAGAAATTGCAGCCTTACCACTCGATGATTATAGAGTTACGGTAATGGTGGACTACAATTCGCCAGTATTGGGTAGCCAACATGCATCGCTCAATAATATTACAGAGTTTGCAAAAGAAATCGCCTCATGCCGTACTTTTTGTTTCTTGCACGAGTTGGAAATGTTGCAAAAACAAAACCTTATCAAAGGTGGCGATTTGAACAATGCCATAGTAATTGTAGATAGAATAGTAGAAGACCATGAACTAGAACACTTGGCAACACTGTTCAATAAACCAAAGGTAGAGGTAAAGAAAGAAGGCATATTGAACAATGTAGATCTGAGATACAAAAATGAACCAGCTCGCCACAAATTGCTCGATGTAATTGGCGATTTGGCATTGATAGGTCGCCCACTAAAGGCACAAATATTGGCTGCTAGACCTGGTCATGCTGCTAATATTGCATTTGCCAAAAAGCTAAAGAAACTAATGAAGGAAACCAATAAATACCAAATTCCTCCATACAACCCAGCACAAACCCCTGTGATGGATGTAAATCAAATTTACAAAGCATTACCACACACCTATCCTTTCAAACTGGTAGATAAAATATATTATCTTGACCAAACTATTGTTGCTGGTATAAAGAATGTGACCATAAATGAACCTTATTTCCAAGGGCATTTTCCTGGAAACCCAGTAATGCCAGGCGTAATGCAGGTCGAGGCCATGATACAAACTGGAGGAATATTGCTACTTAACACAGTGCCCGACCCTGAAAATTATTGGACTTATTTCCTCACCATAGAAAATTGCAGGTTTAGAAAAATGGTATTACCAGGCGATACCATTATTTTCAAATGTGAATTGGTAGCCCCTATAAAAAGAGGAATTGCTAAAATGCTAGGTCAAGCTTTTGTAGCTGGTGTACTCGTAACAGAGGCTACTATGTCGGCAAGTATTGTACGCAAAGATGCCTCTCAAATAAAACCTATTGCAGCAAACAATCAAATCATTTAAACCAAGTAAAGCTAAAAATTTTACAATGAGCATTCATCAACTTACCTATATCCATCCAGAGGCAATCATTGGCAATAATGTGACCATTGAACCATTTACCACTATCCAAAAAAATGTAGTGATTGGCGACAATACCTGGATAGGTCCTAATGTTACTCTTATGGAAGGAGCTCGCATAGGTAAAAATTGTAAAATATATCCTAGTGCTGTAATATCAGCACCACCGCAAGATCTTAAATATGGTGGTGAAATAACAGAAACACATATTGGCGACAATACCGTTATTCGTGAATGCGTTACCATTAGTCGTGGTACCAATGATAGATACAAAACAGTAATTGGTAAAAATTGTCTTATCATGGCCTATGTGCACATAGCCCATGATTGTGTAATCGGCGACTACTGCATTTTGGTAAATGCAGTACAGATAGGTGGACACGTAGAAATAGATGAATACGCAATAGTTGCGGGTTCTAGTGCTGTTCATCAGTTTGTAAAAATAGGTGCTCATGCTATGGTCTCAGGTGGTTCACTGGTAAGAAAAGATGTGCCTCCCTACACCAAAGCGGGACGTGAGCCATTGAGTTATGTAGGTATTAATTCTGTAGGCCTACGAAGAAGAGGATTTACCAACGACCAAATCAATCAAATTCAAGATATCTATAGAACGATTTATTTAAAAGGAATAAATAATACCAAAGCCTTAGACCTAGTAGAAGTAAGCTTTCAGCCATCTAAAGAGAAAGATGAAATATTGAATTTTATTCGTAATTCTGATAGGGGAATTATGAAAGGATTTATCAATTAACTGTAGGCATTTTGACTATTCAATTAGATAATTTGGGGAAAAAGTATTTGAAAGAATGGATATTTAAAAATGCCAATTACGAATTTCTTTCGGCCAATAGCTATGCTGTAATAGGGGCAAATGGTGCCGGGAAATCTACTTTTCTACAAATTCTTTCTTCCATAATTCCAGCTACAGAAGGGCGAATTAATTATAAAAAAAATAATGTAACTATAGAACATAGTGATATTTACAAGTATTTATCCATTGTTGCACCATACCAAAGTTTGATTGAAGAATTTTCCCTTGCCGAACTATTCAATTTTCATTTTTCATTTAGAAAACCCTCGAATTCAACCTTACTTTTTAAAGATTGGTTAGATAAATTAAAACTTACCAACCATGACAACAAACCTCTTTTATTTTTTTCTTCAGGAATGAAACAACGGGTAAAATTGGGCTTGGCATTTTATACTGAAAACAATTTGCTATTGCTCGATGAGCCTACTAACAATTTAGATACCCAAGGAATACAATGGTACAATGAAGAGTTGGAAACTGTAATTGGGAACAACGCAACTACAGTAATTATTTGTTCAAACCAACCTAGCGAATATGCGCAATGCAATCATAAAATAGACCTTGCCTATTGGAAAAAATAAAGAGTAATGATTTTTAAAATTACCCCTAAAAAAAGTACTCCTTGCTATTTAGACCTTACAAATACGGTGTATTTGCCTGATGATATTGGAGGAGGGTTGGTATTTTCTCTAGCCCGTTCTACCGCCCAGTTTTCTTCTATTTGCTTTTTATAAAATTCAACAACTGCTGGGCTCACGGTTTTCTCTACTGGTAGTATGCTTACCAATTCTCCATGTTCATCTACTTTAATTAGAAACACAATTTTTCCATTCTCATTGGTAGCATCCTTTTTCTCAATTCTAAATAAAGGTTTCCAGCCCGACATTTCTAATCTATTTCCACCACCGCCCCCTGCCCCATCGCCACCATCGCCTAGGTTTCCATACAATGCTTTCGCATCAAGTGTTCCCTTTGGATTGCCTTGGTCGCCTACTTTTCCAGGGCGGTCACCATTGCTGTTGCCTCCTATTTTTTGGGCAGTGCCAGTGTTTCCATTTGAGTTTTCTTGGGTTGGTGTGGTAGGCTTTACAACGGGTTTAGCTGCAACTACAGGGGTTTCCACTTTCTTTTCTACTACTTTTTCTGGCACTTTTGCCGTTTCTATTTTCTTTTCTTTTTTGGTTTCTTCCAGTTTTACATCATCTGCATTGTCCGATTTCAACATATTATCTTCCATCGGGCTAGGTTCGGGTTCTACGGGGGTAGGCTCTGGAGTAGGCTGGTCTATAACATCTTCTGGACTTGGAGCCACATCTTCATTTACTGGGCTTGCATTTGCTTCATTCATGGTCTGTATATCGCCGTAGCCTTCTGCATCTAGCCCATAATTGAGTTCTATACCACTACCACCCACTTCACTAAGCGGTGGGTTTGGCGTACTGATAACAAAGAAAAAGAATATTAATAAGATGATGGCATGAATCAAAACAGATCCAATCACACCTTCTGAAATATGAGATTTATCTTGATTTACCATTGAAGTAAAGTTTAATTGGCCTTCGGCATGGTCGCCAATACCATTTTAATTTTTAGCTTATTTCCTATATCGAGTATATCTACTAAATATTGTACTGGTACATCTTTATCTACTCTAATGACTACGGCTGGGTCAGGGCTGCCTTTGGTTTTTGCTACTAGCGTAGATTCTAGTGCCTCGGCACTTACAGGGCTAGTATCTATCCAATAGCTTAGGTCTTTTTTTATAGAAACTGAAATGGGTTTTTTGATTACTGTTTGGGTACTTTTAGCACTAGGCAACATCAACTTTACCACGTTGGGATTCGCCATGGTAGAGGCAATCAAAAAAAACAGCATTAAGAAAAACATAATGTCATTGAGCGAGTGTGTACTCACTTCTGAATGGACTTTGTTTTTTCTTCTTAAATTCATTTTTTATAAATTATTTATTTTCTTGAAGCAAGTCTATAAATTCCAAACTGTTGCTTTCCATTTTGTAAACCACTCTATCAAGCAAAAGATTAAGATAGTGAAATCCTATGTGTGCCAATATACCTACCATAAGTCCAGCTGCACTGGTAATCATTTTTTCATATAACCCCTCGGCAATGGCACCTATACTGATATTTTCCTCTATCGCTATGTTGTAAAATATTTTAATTACCCCAGAAATAGTACCTACGAAACCTAGCATGGGTGCTATACCAGCTACAATGGCAAGTACGCTCATGTTTTTTTCAAGCTTGTACAATTCAATTTTCCCTGTATTCTCAATAGCAGATTCAATGTCTTTTAGTGGGCGGCCTAAACGCATAATCCCTTTCTCTATCATTCTAGCTACTGGCGATTCCGTTTGCTCGCAAAGCGATTTAGCACTTTTAATATCACCTTCTGTTATCAGCTTTTTAATTTTATCCATGAATTTATTGGTATCCTTGGAAGCCTTTCTGATAGTAATAAACCGATCAATCATGATTACTAAGGAAATCGCAGAAAGCAAAAATATGGGTATCATTACCCACCCTCCTTTTAGAATCAATTCCAATAAATTAATTGAATGAGCTACCTTTTCAGGAGTAGCACCCAGTGCAGCAACCGTATCGGGTGCAGCAACGGTGGTAATTTGCAATAATATGCTTGAAAGCACGGTATAGTATTTATAAGTTAAAAATTATTTTATTTGGTAAGCACCCATACTCCATTGCCATATTTGGCTTTAAAGTTTTTAAGGCTAGCACGTGCTTCAGCTTTATCAGCAAATTCTGCAATGGAAACTCTATATTTAAACTCGTTGCTTTCAGGGTTTATTACAGTTGGTAACACACCGCTCGAAGTAGTTTTATCTACTAATTTCTTTGCATTGGCTTCTGCACTAAAAGAACCTATCACTACATAATATTTTTGTGTTTTTGCAACAGTTACATTCGCTACATTTTCAATATTGGCAGTTTCGGTTGTATTGGTTGGGCTCACCACCCTAGAGCTTAAGTTTTCTTTATTTGTTTGCCGACCAGAAAATGAAGGCAAAATTGATGCAAGAGATTTGTTGTCTTTATTCATATATAACACAGCCGAAGACACGAACAATACCAACATAACAATGCCCCACAGTATAGCCGGCTTCATAATTCGATTTTCCTGATCGCCTTCGGGTGCACTTTTTGATTTTTTCAGTTCTTTGGTTTTGGCCTCTTCTTTTTTTACTAATGGGCGACGACGTAGCGGGGGGCGTGAAGATTTTGGGGGTATTTTATCCATAGCATTATAGGTTTGCTCTACAGGTTTTAAGAATATTTCACCCAACCCAAAACTATCTTCCAAAAAATTGGACTCCAACTCTGGCAAAAATTCTATCTTATTCGATGTATTGTAAAATAATTTGCCAATTCCTTCAATCAAATAAACATTGAATTTTTGCAAATTATTTTTTGTGTTTTCTACAAATTCCTTTACCATTTCCTCTGCCTGCTCTAGCGATATTTGCATATCTCTTGAAATATAAGTAATCAATATTCCATCATCATTTCCTAGCAACTCGTTGAAGGCAATTTCTTTGGCAGGTGGAGTAATTTTTAAGGTAACTGGATGAATATCCGCAGAAATATATTGCGTAATAAAGCCGCCTAAGCTGGGCAGCACTACGCAATTGTACTCATGCAAGAGTTCTTTAATATATTTTTGAATCATCAGAAAGAATACGTTAAACCCAGCAATAGGTTGATTCCCTTACTAGGATAGTACTGTAATAATTGATATTTTTTTCCTATTATGTTATTTACTTCTAAAAAACTAGAGAAAGAATTGGACACTTTGTACTCGACCTTTGCACTCAAATCGACTGCTGCGTCTAGGGTGATGTCTTCTTTTTTCAAATTGAAATTTCTAGCTTTTATACCTCCAATATAGTAAAAATTGATATTAAAAAATATTTTATTCTTCAAGTTATAAGTCGTGTAGATATTGATTCGAGTGGTGGGTCTATGCCAAGCACCAAGTTTCAAAGTATCTTTGTCGGCAATGGAGTAACTTGTAAAGTTTGCATCTATGCCTAGTCTCCATTGGCTTGCAACTTCATAACCCAAACCTGCATTAAAATTGACGGCTGAACTATTGCCTTGTGCATAGAAAACATTGAACCTGCTGGAGTCGGCAATGCTATTGTTGAACAAGAATAAATTTTTATAATTGATATATGATAATTTCGCCGTATAATCTACCTTTTCGCCCAGTACGCCCTTGCCACCACCGTAAAATTCCAAAGCTTTGTTGGTATGGTATAGCATAATGTTGCTTCCTAAAAATGGATTTTCTTGTACAAAAGTACGTAAAGTGTTTTTTTGCATTTCTCCATCTAAACCCACAAAAGCAGTGAGCAACTTATCAAGCAAACGAATGTCGGTATGCACCACTGGGTAAAAGTGCAACTTGTCGTAAGCCTTTACAGAATCGTTGGTGTAGGCCACATTTGCTCCTACCTGCACATCAAACATTCCTTTGGTAAAAATATATCTAGGCTTAACCATAAAAAATAATCGGCTAATTTCTGAACTGTCTTTTCTCTTAGAGGTCGATAACACTGCTTGTACATCTATTCCATCAACTTTACTCAAAGCATAATTAACTCCTCCATTCACTATAAATTCTTTTTCTGAGGCTCTAAAATTATCTCCAAAATTGTAATATTTAATTCCCAACTGGTAATCTAATCGCTCTTTTTTATCGGTGTTTTCTAAGCTAGTACCGAGTGAGAAAACATTATAGACTTGTTTTAAATTAAGAGGTCTATAAATTAAAAAAACACCTATAACAGACGCATCCAATACTTTGGTATCCATTCCATAATAATTGACACGGGTACGTGCTACTCCAAGGTCTGCATTGATAGTGGTTTTACCAGTAAAATATTTCAAATATCCGTTTACAACATTGGTCGAGTTTCTAGAAAAATTACTGATGGTTTCAGATTTTACAGGTCCATTGGCCGATGCCAAATGTTTTAAGTGCAATCCATAATTCAATTTATCAGACCGTTTGCTGTTTACAAAGGCTTCTAAATAGGTAGTTCCATAATTCCCAAAACCTGCTTTGATGTAATTTCCATACAACTTGTTTAGTGGCTCTGTGGCAATAGTGGGCACTTTAATTTTGGGATTTGCCTTGGGCAATTCTATCGCTATGTCTTCAAAATTATATTCCTGTGGCTTGGGCTTGGGGTACACAGGCAGTGTCGATATTTTCTCATAATTTCGGTTGGCTGTGGGTAGCTCTATTTTCGATTCTTTTTCTATCACTACCACCCTATCTTCTACCTGTCCATCGTTTTGGGCTTGTGCTGCAAGTGCTGTAAACACTAACCAAGCGATGGCAATGAAATATTTAGGAACTGTATTTTTGAATATAAATTTCATATTTAACTATTTTCAATAATTATTGATTGCTACTATCAATTGCCGCAGGCTCTAAGGCTTTTTCTTTGGCCTCCAATTCTCCTAATCTTAGTTTGGCTTTACCCACTGTATCTTTACTTGGTGACTTTTCAATTAGCGAGTTCAAGGTTGCTTTGGCTTGAAAAATTTCATTCAATTGTATGAAATTTTCCGCCATCAACAAAAATGACTTTCCCTTCCAATTTTCATAACTCGCAAAGTTATTATTCAAATCGTAGAGCGTTTCCAGCGATTGTTTGTATTGCTTTTGGGCAAATAGTATTTCTGCCATCAAGTACTGTGCTTCTGCTCCATTTTCATCCTTGGCACTGTTGATGGTATTGATAAAAGCATCCATGGCTTTATCATTTTGCCCTTGTGTTTTGGCAATTTTTCCCAAATACAACAATGCTTTGTTTTCAGCATCTACGGTAGCATTACCATTGTTCAATATTTCATTGATATAAATATTTGCAGAATCAAATTGTTGCAAGTAAAAATGACTTTCCATCAAGCCTAGCCAAGCATTACAACGTTCCTTTTTGTTTTTAGCTCCTGCCATCAATTGCTTATAATATTTTATTGCGGGCTCATAAGATTGATTGGCAAATTCTAGTTCTGCCAATCGCATAATAGCCTTGTTGTAGTAGGGCGACAGCACATCTTGATAAACTATTCTGTAAGCTCCTATGGCATTGATATTGTCCTTCAACCGGTAGTAAGATTCTGCCAAATAATAATTAACCTCTTGTTGGTTCGGGTTGCCTTCGTAGGTCTTTGTGTAGTTGTTAAACGACTCTATGGCTTGTGCATATTTCTGATCATTGTATAGCGATTTTGCATTTTCAAATTCTATTTTCACCAATGCATCACTTTTGGGATTGGCTTCTTTATATTTTGCCAATACATCGTCCATATTCTCGCTCTTCCCACTGGCAGCAACGGCTTCTTGCAAACCAAGTATGGCATTTTGTGCCACAGGATGATTGGCAAATTTGTCCAATATCAATTTATAATCTGCAACGGCTTCGCTGTGTTTTTGCAAATTGCTGTAGGCAATAGCTCGCTTCAAATAGGCGTAAGGAATATAGCCACTATTAGGGTGTAGAGAAATAATTTTAGTAAAGCCAGCAACGGCATTGGCATAGCTGCTATTTTCAAGTTCAAAATCTGCTTTCTGAAACAAAGCGTTGTCAAAATATAAAGAATTGGGATACTTACTTATCACCACTTCCAGTGCTGCAATGGCTTCGGGATATTTACCATTAATTCCTAAAATCAATCCTTTTTGAAAATACGCATAGTCGATGTCTATAGTCTTCAATGAAATGATTTGGTCGCAATAAAGAGTAGCCTCGCTGTACTGCTTAGTTACATAATACAAGTCGGCTAGTCGTAACACAGCATCATTGTAATTAGGACGTATTTTTTCTGACTTCAACAAAGCCACATATTCTTTAAAATGTGGCAAAGCTTTTTCATACATTTTATTGTTGTAGTAGGCATAGCCTATACCGTATCTGGCTTTCATGTGGTAGTCAGAATCTTTCTGTGCATTTTGAAATACATAAGAGTAACATCTTACCGCACCCTCATAGTCTTTGTTTACAGAGAGTGCCTCGCCTTTCCAAAAGTTGGCAGCCACTTTTACTTCCATATCGCTATAAGCATTCAGCGATTTGTCAAACATTTCTATGGCTTCGTTGTATTTACTGGCGTTGAACAGCTCTACTCCTTTGTGGAAGGCTACTTTTTGCAACGAAGCATTGACCCTTGGCGTTTTATTTTTTATGGTTGCAATGTAGGCAAGGGCTTCAGAAGGGTTGTTTGAATTGGCAAGCGATTCACTCAACATTTCTTGGGCTTCATCTTCATGGGCGTCGGTAGGATATTTTTTGATAAAGTCTTTTAGAATACTGATGCCCTCGTCATATTTTTCTAGGTCTAGACATATTTTTGCGTAGTTGAAAGTGGCTTCTTTTTTTATTGATTTGTTAAAATCTGTTTTGCGGGCTTGGTCAAAAGCAACTAGAGCAAAAGGTCTGTTGCTGGTGTTCATGTACGATACGCCCAGCAAATAAGAAGCTGCCTGCCCCGAAGAATCTTTGTTAATGGCAACATTTTTAAAATTGGCAATGGCGGTGGCAAAATCCTTTACCTTGAATGCTGCGTAACCTATGCGGTACTGCACCTCGGCAGTAGGTTTGCCCTTGCCCACGGTTAAGTATTGGTTATAATTTTCAAGTGCCTTTTTATAATCTTTCTTTTGGTACATCGCCTCGGCCATCAACAAATACAACTCTTCGTAACCTGTGGGTGTAGTTTTTGATTTCAATATCGATTCTGAATAAGAAATTACTTGGTCAAAATCTCCCTTTTTATAATAAATACTTGCAGCCATAATGGGTGCAAGAGATTTATAATTTTCATCGTTTTCTGCTTTTTTCAAATCGGCAAGTGCCGTATCGTAGTTGTCTTTTTTATATTCAATATAGGCCGCATAGTAGTTGCTGGCAGCGGAATGCTTGCTTTCTAGATTTTTGATATCATCGAAATTTGACAATGCCTTTTCAAATTCTTTTTTGGTAAAATAAGCATAGCCCAATTTAAATTTGCCTTCTACACGCCGGTCTTGCGATAGATTACTCAGGTTGGATTTTTCCAAATATTCAATCGTTTTATCATAATTTTTATTGGCATAATAAAAACTCCCCAAATCGAAATAGGCCGATACTGCCTTAGTGTGGTAGGGGTATTGGGAAATAAAATTTTCAAACAAGCCTTCTGCATCGGGATTAAACAATTGCAATGCAGAGTAGGCTGCGTAATATTTTGCATTAGGCGTTTTGCTATCGTTCGGATATGCGGCTGCAAATTTTTCAAATTGATTTCTCGCAGCCCCGTATTTCTGGCTTTGCAACAATTCTAAGCCTGTTTGATAGGAACTGTTTTCCTCTTTTTGCACCAAAGTATTTTGCCCTTGAAGCATGGTGTGAGAGAAAATTAACAGGGAAAATAAAATGAAATATATGAATGGAAATTTGCTCATTGTGGTAGGTCTATAACCGTGACAAAACTTGAAACCCTAACGAAATAATATTTTTTTAAGGTATTTCCAAAAATAATATTTTAAACAAGGCAGTTATCCATGTTGGTGGATATTGTGGAAAAGTTTTTAAATTTCTATGCCTACCTATTCAGCACTTGCCTATAAGCAAAAGCCCTCGCAAAAATAATTGTTGTGCACTTTTTCTTTATTTTCCCAGCTTTCAGAGCTAAATTGCGAAATGCTTTCTATAAATAATATGTCGTTTTACTTTGGCAGTAGACCATTGTACGACGAAGTTTCTTTGCACATAAAACCTAAAAACAAAATTGGGTTGATAGGTGCTAACGGTACTGGAAAATCTACCTTGTTAAGAATAATCTCGGGAGAATACAAGCCTGACAAAGGCGAAATAAGTAAAAGTGGAGATTGTACCATTGGTTTTTTGAACCAAGATTTGCTCTCTTTTGAGTCCGACGATAGTATTCTAAATGTAGCCATGCAGGCCTTTGAAGAGGCCATGGCCATACAGAAACAAATGGATGAGTTGCTTCATGAAATGGAGCTCAACTATAAAGAAGAGCAAGTAGATAAATTGACCAAACTGCAAGAGCGTTTTGACGCACTGGACGGCTACAGTTTGCAGGCAAAGGCAGAAGAAATATTGGAAGGTTTAGGTTTCTCTACCAAACAGCTTGAGCAACCCTTGCGTACTTTTTCCGGAGGCTGGCGCATGCGCGTTATGCTGGCAAAAATGTTACTTTCCAAGCCATCATTACTGATGCTCGATGAGCCTACCAACCACTTAGACTTGCCCTCTATTCAATGGATAGAAGAATATTTGAACAAATATGAAGGTGCGGTAATAGTGGTATCGCACGATAGACAATTTTTAGATAATGTTGCTAAAACAATAGTAGAGGTGACCAGCCAAGACTTAATAGTGTATTCGGGAAACTATAGCTTTTTTGTAGAAGAAAAAGAGCTACGAAAAGAGATTCAAAATAGTGCTTTTGAAAACCAACAATCACAGATTCGCCAAACCGAAAGATTTATAGAACGCTTTAAAGCCAAGGCTTCCAAGTCCAGACAGGTACAGTCACGTGTAAAATCATTAGATAAAATTGAGCGTATCGAGGAGGTGGTAGATGAAACCGCCAAAGTACATTTCAAATTCAATTTTAAAGTACACCCGGGACGTAATATTTTGTATTTGAAGAATGTTTCCAAATCTTATGGCGACCTACACATACTGCACAATGCTACAGCTACCATAGAGCGTGGCGATAAGATTGCATTAATAGGTGCCAATGGTAAAGGTAAATCTACCGTATTGCGGATACTTGCCAATGCCGAGCCGATAGATGGCGAGCGGGTAGAAGGGCATAATGTAAACATGAGTTTCTTTGCTCAGCATCAACTAGAGTCACTAAACTTGGAAGGTAATCTACTAGACGAACTAAAATCGCTAGGCGTTGATAAAAGTGAAACCGAGCTTAGAGGTGTACTGGGCTGCTTTTTGTTCTCAAACGACGATGTATTTAAGAAAATAAAAGTACTTTCAGGCGGTGAAAAATCTAGGGTTGCACTGGCAAAGACCCTCATTTCAGAATCCAATTTCCTGCTGCTCGATGAGCCTACCAACCACTTGGATATGCAATCGGTAAACATTCTTACCCAAGCACTAGAACATTACGAAGGCACGTATGTAGTCATCTCTCACGATAGGCATTTTATTCGCCAAGTCGCCAATAAAATATGGTTTATAGAAGACATGCAGATTAAGGAGTACCCGGGTACCTACGACGAGTTTCAAGTGTGGATGGAGACCAGAGTGAAACCAACTGAAACTTTTATACCTCCCCCTATTAAAAAAGTATCGCCGCCCACTGCGAGTGCTGCCCCTGCTAGAAATACAGAAGTACAGGACCTTAAAGCTATTCAATCAAAAATTGACAAGTTAGAAGTAAAAATAAGTCAATTGGAGCAGGAAAAAACCAAACTGGAAAATGAAATGGCGACTATACCAGTTTACAGTAATGCTACGTTGTTGAGTGAAAAAACAAAAGCCTTGACTGCTGTAAACATTGAATTAGAGGCCAATCAAAACGAGTGGGAAAATTTAATGGTGTCAGTAGAGGCAATGCAGTCTAAAAACTAATACTATGTTTAAAATTTGGTGTGTAACATTTGCATTAGCAGTAACTGCGATAAAAGTAGTTTTTGCTGAAAATTTTCCAGAGTTGCGCACCGAGGATTACACCTATTACCCTACTATAAAATCGGCAAACCTATTCCAAGTTAGTGCACCGCCAGATATCAATGTTTTGGATATGAACAAGCCTACCATTTCAGATTTAGGTCAGGAGTTTCCTTTTCTACTTGAATTTGATGAACTAGGTAGCAATCCTCAAAACTACTATTTGAAAATAATCAATTGCA
>JAAFID010000063.1 GCA_013297765.1 Cytophagales bacterium
TAGACACGTCGTAAGAACCATTGGCGAGTTCTCTTACTATAATTGCAGGGCAATATTTCAAGGCATCGGGAATTGAAGTTGCACCCATATTATTCATCTCTTGGCGAGTGATTACACAAGAGGTAAGGGGGGCGTCAAACGAGCTCTCTTTTTCTTTTGATGCAGATACGATAGGTACGTTCATTAAATCTTCTAGAGACATTTCTAGAAAGTCATCTGTTTTGGTGCTATCTGTCTGTGCAAATAGTGGCGATACCATCAATGCTAGGGTTCCAGCAAATAGGAAGGGTTTCAATTTAATCATGCTTGTTTTGTTTAGGTGGGTATTATTTATGTTTAATGACAGCAGTTGAAATTGATGGTTTTAAATATGTCTATATACAAACATGGCTATAACTACCGATGGTCAAGAATAACATCAATGGCATATTTTACATGATTTTTATATTATTTTTCCAACTCGGCAATTCTGTTGATGTACTCAATTTCTTTTCTGCGAGATTCTTCTTGTGTAGCCATCAATTCTTCTAGATTCTGCCGCATTTCTTCTTCTTGTGCACGCAACTGCTCTGTCAGCATTTGCGAGTCTTTGAGTAGGTTGTGGGTACGTTCGTTTATTTTTGTACCCGATATAGACGAGCAGATGTTTTCGGCCAACTTTTCTATAAAAGCTATTTCGTATTGGTCAAATGTCTTGAAAGAAGCCAGCTCTAATACGCCTTCCACAGTGTCGTTTATTTTTAAAGGCACAATTAATATTGAAGTAGGATTTGCCATTCCCAAACCAGAGGTAATATTTACATATTCATCTGGTACATCGGTCAAGAATATGGTTTCTTTTTCTAAATAGCATTGCCCCACTAGGCCTTCGCCCATTTCTATTCTTTGCTCGTGAAACTTTTTTCTATCGTAGGCATAGCTAGACACTTGTTCAAAATACTGCTCTTGATCGCCTTGAAGTATAAATATTGCACCTTGGTTTGCCCCTACATATTTGACTAAACTGCCGAGTATTTTGTGGCACAGTTCGGTCATGTTACTATCCGAACGTAGTATTTCAGAAAATTTAGCCAAGCCTTCTGTAGCCCAGTTTCTCTTCTTTTCTTCTTCTGAAAATTTCTTTAAATTTCTTCTCATTTCAATCAGTGCATTTCCCAAAATGTCCTGTTCGCTTAGCGGCTCGAAAGCTGCATCTAGATTGCCGTTGCCAATATTTTCGGCAAATTTAGAAGTATTGGCTAGCCCATTAGTTAGCTGGTTTACCGCTTGGGTCATTTGGCCTACTTCGTCGGTAGAGGTAGTTTCTATTTTTTCGGGTTGCTCTCCATTTCCTAGTTTTTCAATGATTAATTTTATTTTATTGATAGGAACCACAATGCTAGATGCCGTAAAAATAGAGGCAATAATACCCAAAATCATCATCACCACTCCTATAATAAATATGCTACGAACCAAGCTGTCGTAGGAACTAGAGAGGTTCTCCCTTCCCACATTTTTTTCTTCTTTTTTTATTTTAATTACACTTGCCAGCCCGGTAAGTATATTCTCTGACATAGGGATTACGGCACTTTCTAGCGTTTCTTCTGCATCAAATTTAAGTAGTGGGTCTTCGTAAGATTCAAAACTAGACAATGTTGCCATGATACTTTGCTGCTTAGTGCGAAGTGTTTCAAAGTCAGTAAGAATTTGATGAATACTTTTCTGTTGTTTCTTATCATTTAGTTTAGAAACAAAACCTTCAATTTTTGTTTTTAATTTTGGATAATCTTCTCGCAACAGCTTTTTTAATTCTGTTTTATCTTTTTCATTTTTACGAAGGTACACCCAATTGGTGGTGTACATTTTAGATCTACTCACAAGTAGTTCTAAGTCTTTGAGGGTTTCTAGATAAGGATCTTTGTTTTCATACAAATCTTTCAATACCGATTTAGATTTATAAATGGTATAGATATTAAAAATCGCACTGATGCTGAAAATTACTATCAAAGAGATAAATCCTAAAAGTATTTTTCCTCTAATTCCCAAAAAAAGATTCTTTTTCATTTTTAAATAATTTGTAAAATCAAATGACAATTGCCAACCCTAACAATTCGCTAGATACCTTCAGCCCTGCATCTTTCACAGCATTTTTGCTTAACTCAAATTTTAGCTTTCCATCAACGATTATAAAGTTGATGCAAGAACCTTTTTTAGCCAGCCCGCTACTTTCTGTTACCAATAAATAATTTTTAGATTTTGATTTAGTAGCAGCCTCATCTACTTCTTTTGCACTATCGTTGCTTAGAAATAATATTTGACAATCGGACACAGAGGATACATTGGAAAACTTTTTGATTACAATTTTTTGAGTACCTACGGTTTTAGAGGCCGCCATTGCGTTGAGTGCATCAGATATTGGGGCGTTGCCTACCACCCCTATTACAAAGTCTCCCGTTTTTTTTGCCGCAGGCCACTCTATATATTTTGTAAAATGATACATAAAGCCAGAATGAAGTCTATAGTCTTGTGCCTTAGAAAAGGGTAAATTCCAAATTAATAACATTGGAACTATTAAAAATTTAAAATATTTTTTCATTGTAATTGTACTTTTTGGATTAAGGAGTGTTATAACTAAAGAATCTTTTTTTTTGATAATGCAATGGTATAATTGTTAATCTTGAATAATTAGGCGGTGTACATTGTATTTTTCTATAAAATAATTTTCCTAGAATGCCTTTATACTCCAAAGTCTTGTATTATGTTACTCCGTATTTATACTTAGTTCCAATATTTTAATGGGGATAAAAATATTCTCAAAGAAGCCAACTATTTTTTTTCAATTCGGTATAATAGCTATTCTTAAAAAAAATTGTACAAAAATAGAATCATCAGTATCTAATTAACTATTCGCAGTTGCTAGATAATATTGTTCATTTATTCAATAGCCTTGTGCGTGTATAACAATTTTGTGCAAGAAAACATCATATTTAGATCAATTTTTAATGAAAAAAATAGTCGAGCGTATTAACATTGTTGCCCATATCTTTTTTTTAGTGGGTTTACTTTATTTGACTTGTAGGTATTTTATCGTGCATCAAAATACCACAATGGTATATACCAGATATGATGAGGCGGCTATAGCTTGTGTATTGTTATTGGCTGTAGGTATTGTGTTATTGCCCTATTTAATTTCCCAAAAATCTTCTATTATATATGTTGATAGGCTTAAAGACACTACAAAAGATACGGCAAAATTAGGTAGTGATGCCATCAATAATCAGGTGGATGTATTAACACATTTTACGCAATCTATCACCCAAATTAGGTCTATTGACAACACTACCATAGCCACTATTGAAAAAATCCTTTCCTTGCTGTGTGCAAGCATTCATGCTGGACAGGGAGTAGTTTATAAAATCAATAAAGAGCAAGCCTATGCGGCATTGATAGCTTCGTATGCATTTGTAGCCAAGGAAAATCAGATAGCAAAATATGAGTTTGGAGAAGGACTTATAGGTTTAGCCGCTAAAGAAAATAGAATGATGAAATTAGACAACATTCCACAAGGCTATATCAATATATTTTCAGGATTGGGCAGTAGCAGCCCGGCTTTTTTATACATACTTCCCTTTGGTAATGCGGAAAGCGATGTATTAGGTATCCTCGAAGTAGCCCTTTTTAAAGATTTAACCAATACCGACTTCCAATTGATAGAAGAAGCCAAGGTTAATATGGCCTCCATAATATCACAATTATAGCAATTTTATACTTTCTATTTCTTTCTTGAAATGTTAAAAAAATATCTAGGTACTCGATTAAAAATTAGTTTATTGTTGCTACTATTACTGGCTACTAGCTTGGGTTGTATGTATTTCCTTAGTATGTCGTTGGTAACTTCAATACTTCAAAAATCGGAAATTTCCGCTTCGATTGTTGAAACACATTTATCTGCTTTAAGCGATACCTATTTTTGGTATATTTTTGTTGTTTTTGGGGTGTGCTTTGTGGGAAGTATTTATTACTTAAAAATAATATTTGCACCTATCAATTACCTCAACGACTGCCTTTCGCTTATGGAACAAGGTATTTTACCCAAAGAAATAGTAAAGGAATACAATGACGAGATTGGTGCAATGGCAGAAAAAATAAATAACATAGCCAGCAATCTTCGTAGTACTGCCCATTATGCACATGAAATAGGAGAGGGGAAATTTAATAATAATTTTAAAGCACTAAGTGAAGATGATGTGTTGGGGCATTCTTTGCTGAATATGAGTTTAGCATTGCACGAGGCCGATGAAAGAGAGAACGAACGTAATTGGATAGTAAATGGCGTAGCAGCACTGGGTGAAATTTTGCGTAATAACAATAACCTAGCAGAACTAAGTAATGATGTATTAAAATACATGATAGATAATATTCATGCTGTGCAGGGGGCATTTTATGTGCTCAATGAAGGCGATGAAGAAAAACGAAGTACCATAGAAATGGTGGCAGTGTATGCTTACAACAGAAAAAAGCATATAAAAAAACATTTTTACTTTGGCGAGGGTTTGGTAGGGCAGGCTGCTGCAGAACAAGGTACGGTGCTGCGTACAGAAATACCCAAAGGCTATGAAACCATTACTACAGGCATCTTAGGCGACCAAAAGCCAACGTGCATATTGGTATGCCCACTAGTCAATAACGAAAGGGTATATGGAGTGGTAGAGTTTGCAGGTTTACATACCTTTACCCCCAATGAAATAAAATATATAGAAGAGGTAAGCCCAATTATAGCCCGTACTATTTTCAACATTCAGGTAAATCTGCAAACGCAGCAACACCTAGAGCAGTCGCAGCGAATGAGTACTGAGTTGAGGCAACAACAAGAAGAATTGAGACAAAATGCAGAAGAAATGCAAGCAACTCAAGAAGAATTAAAAATGTCGAATCAAAAATTGGAAGAGCAAATAAGAGAAGTTTCCAATACACAAAAACGCATGCACTCATTGCTAGAGAACGCTTCTGAGGTAATCACCATTTATGAGAAGGATGGGAAAATACGATACGTAAGTCCATCGGTAAACAGAATATTGGGTTACAGTGCAGAAGAGCTGATAGGAGTGAAGGAAGAAAAACACATTCACGACGACGATTTAGAAGAATTTCAAAGTGTCATTAGAAAATTATTGGTGCACACGACCGAAACTTTTTCCATGCAATATCAATACAAAAAAAATAATGGCGATTGGATATGGCTAGAGGCTACAGGCAAGAATTTGCTAGACGACCCAGCAGTAAGAGGAATAGTATTTAATGCCCGTGACATTACCCTAAAAAGAAAAGCAGAGATAGAAGAACGCATGCGTAAAAACATGCAAGCACTATCAGAAAATAGTCCAGATTTAATTACTAGAATAAGCGTAGATGGCGACATCGCCTATACCAACCCATCAATAGAGCTATACACGGGCAATAAACCCGAGGAATTTATGAATCATTCCTTGACCGATTTGACTATAGGCAACGGTATTGTAGCATCGTGGAGAAATATTTTGCAAAATGTAAAATTGTCAAATAGCAAACTTGACTTTGAATTGAGCTATCAGTCTCCACTTGGTGAACGTATTATGCAGGTAAATGCCATTCCCGAATATAATGAAGATAGCATGGAGTCGGTATTGGTAGTATCGCATGATATTACCGATAGAAAAATAATAGAACTAGAAATTCAATCCAAAAATAAAAGTATTAATGAAAGTATCAACTATTCAAGACGAATTCAAAATGCCATTATTCCTGATAATAAGTCTATACAGGCAGCATTCCCAGAATCATTTATACTTTACAAGCCACGTGATGTAGTAAGCGGCGATTTTCCATGGTTTGTGCAGAAGGGGAATGATGCTTACATAGCTGCCGTCGATTGCACAGGGCATGGTGTGCCTGGTGCTATGCTTTCCCTTGTTGGCTACTTTCAATTGAATAATATTGTGGATGCGTATCCAGAAGAAAATTCTGCTTTTATTCTGGATAAATTAGACGAAAGGGTAAATGCTACCTTAATCAAAGAAAGCAGCGAAGAAAACATCAAAGACGGTATGGACATTGCATTTTGTAAAATAAATACAAAGGAAAAAGTAGTAGAATTTGCAGGTGCCCACCGGCAACTGATACACTTTAGCGATGGGGTATTGACCGAGTACAAAGGCGACAAATGGGCAATAGGGGGCGGGGTTTATAAAAATCAAACCCATTTTACCAATCATAAAATAAAAGTTAAAAAAGGAGATGCCGTATTCTTCTTCTCGGATGGCTTCCCAGACCAATTTGGTGGACCAGACAACAAAAAATTTGGCTCTGCTAGAATAAAAAATGTGATTATGGAAAATATCAACAACACTATTCATCAAATAAACGTTTCACTCAATTCAGAATTTGAAAGCTGGAAAGGGCATGCAAAACAAACGGACGATGTATTGCTGATTGGCATTCGATTCTAAATCAAATTTTCACTTAAAAACCATCACTAATTTATGAAATACATTTATGACATACACAAGATCATGTCGAATAAGAATTTGATACTTGTATATGAAGGCGAATTTACCCAAGACATCACAAAGTCGGTATTGACGATGGCCGAACGTAACTTAGATTCTTTGGGCGAAGAGGTAAATACCAAGAAAAAAGTTTTTAATGTAATGGTAGAATGCCTTCAAAATATCTGCAAACACTCAGATATTGTCGTTTCAGATGAAGAACGAGGAGCTGTATTTATGATAGGCAAAGAAGAAGAGTTCTATGTTATCATGTCTGGTAATTTTATAAAACAAGACCAGGTAGAAGGGCTAGAGGGAAAGCTACACCATATCAATACACTAGACAAAGATGGGTTGAAAAATCTTTATAGAGACCTCATTAAAAATAGTGAAATTTCTGAGAAAGGTGGTGCAGGACTTGGTTTCGTAGATATTGCTCGCAAATCGGGTCAGAAATTGGAATATAATTTTGAACCTGTAAATGACCAATATTCTTTTTTCGCTTTCAAAACAAAAATTGCCAGAATAAACGACTGACTGTAAAAAAATAAAATATCAACACTATGAACAGATTAGAAATAGCAGGCACAGAAGATACACCCAAAGTAATTTTGGATAAAAATGAAGGATTGTTTGAAATATCAGGTCGCTCATTGCCTGAAGATGCTGCAGAGTTTTATCATCCAATTATTACGTGGCTTGAAGGGTATTCTAAAGCACCCAATACGGATACAGCCATACAGATAAAACTAGAATATTTCAACACGGCATCTTCCAAATTGATATTGGATGTGCTTACCAAATGTGAAAAAATAACAGGTGCTAAAGTACTTTGGTTTTTTAGCGAAGACGATGAAGACATGCAAGAAGCTGGCGAAGAATTTTCAGAGCTAGTAGAAGTGCCTTTTGAGGTAAAACAATATTAGTAGCAAAGTACAAGCGAAACTATGAGCGAGGAAATATTAAAGGCTTTAGCACAACTGTATGCCATAGTAACAAAGCAGGATGGTGGTGCTACACAAATAGAGCGTTCTTATGTGATTAATTCTTTTAAAAAGAAACTAAATTTAGATACTGTAAAAGAATATGTAGCCTTATTTGATAGTTTTGTTGGCTACGATGAAAATAAGCAAGATGCCATTGCTAACCTAGATGCTATTGCCAAGCCTGAAAAATTAACATCGGTCAAAGACTCGGTAAAAACCCTTGTTATTTGCAAAAAAATTAATAAAACACTTACTCAAAAACAAAAAGTAATTGTTATTACTGAGCTGTTGGAGATGGTGAAGTCGAATAGAAACCTTACTCCGCAACGTATGCAAATAATACATACCGTTGCAGATGCCTTCAACATTGAGAAAGATGAATATCAGGCACTAGAAAATTTTGTGCTAGAAGATGACTTTGTTACTTTCAAAGATCAAAATATTCTTATCATTAACAGCGAATACGCATTTGACCAGCATCAATACCATACCAAATATTTATATTCCGAATATATTGACGGTACTTTGCTTTTTCTTAGGGTCACTAGTGTAGATATGATATTTCTTCGCTACCAAGGTAGCCACGAAATATCACTCAATGGTATCAGGATAGCATCTGACGATGTGATGTTGTTCTCACATGGTAGCATCGTAAGGTCAGCCAAAGGAAGCTCATTTTATTACAGCGATATCGTTTCTAATTTTATTTCTAGCAGAGGCGAATCCAATCTTGTATTTAGTGTAATAGGGGTTGAATATAGATTTCCCAATAATGCAATTGGTCTTCGTGACATCACTATTTCTGAGGGTGCAGGGCAG
This sequence comes from Cytophagales bacterium, assembly GCA_013297765.1. Classification (GTDB taxonomy): domain Bacteria; phylum Bacteroidota; class Bacteroidia; order Cytophagales; family Cytophagaceae; genus REBA01. The sequence continues at coordinate 8,309 of JAAFID010000063.1, forward strand.
TTAATTGGCATCATGGGAGCCAGCGGTGCTGGCAAAACTACTTTGCTCAATGTGATGGCTGGCATAGAGCATCCCTACAAAGGCGAGGTGCTGCTGAATGGTATCGATATTCATAAAGACAAAGAAAAGATACAAGGTGCATTTGGCTACGTAGCCCAAGATGACCTGCTGATAGAGGAATTGTCTGTTTTTGATAACCTGTATTACAATGCCAAACTATGTTTCAGTAATTTTACCAATGAAGAAATAATAACCAGAGTAGATAAGGTGCTTGCTAATCTAGGCTTGCTACACATTCGTAGCCTAGAAGTAGGTAATTCTATGAATAAAAAAATAAGTGGGGGGCAACGCAAGCGACTTAACATAGCCCTAGAACTGATTAGGGAGCCATCAGTATTGTTTGTAGACGAGCCTACTTCTGGTCTCTCGTCACGAGATTCTGAAAATGTAATCGATTTACTAAAGGAACTATCTCTACGCGGAACCCTTATTTTTGTAGTCATTCACCAGCCCTCGTCAGATATTTATAAAATATTTGACAAAATGTACATTTTAGATACAGGCGGTTATTTTATATTCAATGGTCATCCAGTAGATGCTATTTCTTATTTTAAAAAAATATCCAATCAGGCGGATAGCGAGCATGGTCAGTGCAATACCTGTGGAAACGTAAATGTAGAACAGCTATTCAACATTATTGAAGAGAAAGTGGTGGATGAGTATGGCAACTTTACTGCGAACCGAAAAATTACGCCTACCCATTGGAATGAATTCTTTATTCATAATTTTGAAAGAAAAATATTGCCACATCTCAGCGAAGTGGCTCCCAAAATATTAGAAATACCCTCACGCATACAGCAGTTTTTAATATATACTACAAGAGATATCAAATCGAAGTGGAGCAACAAACAATACATGGTCATCAACCTGCTAGAGTCGGCGTTGCTGTCGTTGATACTTTCTGTTATTATCAGATACAACAATAGCCCCAATGGAGGCTATTCGTTTCGGTACAACGACAATATACCTGCATATATATTGATGAGTATTGTGGTAGCCCTGTTTATAGGCCTTAGTATAAGTGCCGAAGAAATTATTAAAGACAAAAAAATACTGAAAAGAGAATCGTTGCTGAACCTGAGTCGAGGCAGCTATTTATTTTCAAAAATTGGGATTCTATTTTCATTTTCTGCCTTTCAAACCCTCACTTTTGTGCTGGTAGGTAATTCTATATTAGAAATAAAATCAATGTCGGTTGAATACTGGGCAGTTTTGTTTTCAGTGTCTTGTATGGCAAACGTGTTGGGACTGGTCATTTCATCAGCTTTTGATACTGCAGTAACAGTTTATATCATGATTCCACTTTTGCTTATTCCGCAAATGATATTGAGTGGTGCCATGTTTAGTTTTGATAAAATAAATCAACTGGTAGGTAATGAAGAAAATACTCCCGTATTGGCCGATATGATGACTTCTCGTTGGGCATTTGAAGCCTTGGCGGTACAGCAGTACAAGTGCAATAGTTATGAAAATAATTTTTATTCCATAGAACAAATTGAGAAAATTGCCGACTTTAATCTAGTTTACTTGCTTCCAGAACTCAATGATAGAGGGCAATTTGTACTGTTACATAAAAATGATAGCAATGATTCTATTACTAAAATTGCTACTAACAATTTGTTGATTTTAAAAAATGAACTTTTAAAACAAAAATTTATCAATAAAAATATAGATGAGCAATACCTTAAAGGTCTTACTGTAAAAGGGTTTCAAGCTATCGATTTGGACAAAATAAATACTTATACAGCCCAATTGGAAGATACCTACAAAGCATTATTTAACGATGCAAATAAAAAGATAGACAATATAGAGGTGCTGCTAGAAAAGCAAAATGCAAACAACACAGTAGTGTTAAAAGATGAAAACTTCAACCAATCACTTGCCGATTTAGTGACCAATGTGGACAATAAAAAGAAATTTTTGGCAAGCAATGGTTCACTAATACCCAAAACAAATGCCATTTATTTTAATCCGTTCAAAACCCAAAATATCTTCAATTACCGTAGCCATTTTTTTGCCCCTACCAAACAGTTTTTAGGAATGTATTTTGATACTTTTATATTTAATCTGATGGCAATATGGACCATGACAGTGCTACTGTTTATGGCACTTTACTTTGATTTGTTGAAAAAAGTTTTGTCCATTTCTTTCACTAAAAAAGTAGTAAAAGTCTAATATATTTATTGAAATATTGTACAAGACAAAACCTAATTTAAAGTTTATCGTCTAAGTATTACCATTAAATTTTTAACAAATTCTGATTTTCATAGTTTATCATTTTTACCAAAATCTAGTACAATGAATTTTCCCCGTTTTTATAAGAAAAAAGCTATATGGATAAATACTTTTTTCTTTACCCTATTATTGGGAGCTGCTTCGTGCAGCAATAAAAGTGCATCTAACGAAAGCCTATTGGCTGGTGCGGTAGATACAACCGCAGCGGTGTCCAAAATATCAGATCAGGCCATTGGCGACATCATACGGTCTATTCCATCTCCTATAGAAATTTCAATGTTGATTAAAGAATCTGGTGGCGAATACAATGCGGAAATGTTGAACCCTACCTCGAATATGGCCAACTACAATACTAGTTTCAAACGTGCATTGAACCTAGGTATCTATGGTACAGACCTCGGATACATTAATATTTACAGTAAATCTAAAGATGCTTTAGTATATCTAGAAGCCATAAAATCTATGGCCGATGCACTAAGTATAGGGCAATTTTATGATTTTGCAACCATTAGAAGGTTGGCTACCAATAGCAATAATGTAGATTCATTGCTTTATATCACTACCTCTAATTTTGAGAAAATTAACGAGTATCTGCACAAAGAAAAACGGTCAGATCAAAGTGTACTTTTACTTACTGGTGGCTGGATAGAGGCGGTTTATATATCTTGTAGCGTTGCCGAAAAAACCAAAAATAAAGAATTGTATGAAAAAATAGGAGAGCAAAAAATAGTACTAGACCAGTTATTGCTTTTGCTTTCTAACTTTAGCAAAGATGAAAATATTCACCAACTGAATTTACAATTGATGGAATTGCATAAACTATTTAGTAAAATAGAAATTACCTACACCTACAAAGAATCGTCGATGAAAGAAGTAAATGGTGTGCTGGTAATAGAAGATGAGAGCGAAAGTAAAGTAAATATTACCGATGCTCAAGTGTCGGAAATAATGAAACAGGTAACTGCTATTAGAAATAAAATTAGTACCTAAGTTGTAGAATGATTATCAAATAAAGTTGAAAACTAGACCATATTCATTCAACATAGAGCAAGGAGCGATGGGGATAAATATTTTAAATTATTAGCGACTTAAAAACATAAAAAATATGAATAAAATTTTAAAGATATCAATGTTTACAATGGCGATGATGCTGTTTCAAAACATGACCAAAGCCCAATGTAAAGCCGATGAATGTATCAGCAAATTGGGCGTAGGATATACCTTTCTGAAAACATATCAGATGGAAAAAATAGGCGATGAGATGGAGCATTCTTATGTATTCAGTAAAGAGACCAACTATATGCTGGTACTTTGCAACAAAGACGGTGCTGCCAAAAATGTAGAGGTGTCTTTGTTTGACTCATCACGCAAATTGATAGCGAGCAATTATGATAAGAAAAATGATAAGTATTACCCTGCTATTGCCTACAATTGTAAGGCTACAGGAATGTACTATTTGCGGTTTCATTTCAACACCAAATCAGAATGCTGTGTCAGTGTTCTTGCTTTTAAGAGATAGATTTCAATACCTTTAAATAAAAAAATCCCTTGTAGGCATTCTTACAAGGGATTTTTGTTTAGTAATGGATGTAGAAAATTAATATGGAGTATTTCCCTGAGGCTGTTTTTTTATAAAGAACTTTTTGGGCACTAGTACAAATCGCCACATCTGTGGACTTAGTGTAGCCAGTTCTTTGGTGCTTGCTATTTTGGCAATCATTGTTTTTTTATCTTTGGTAAAGTACAAATCTACCTTTTCAGAACGTAACTCAATATCATCTTGCACAGTTAGTGTCGCATATAAATGTGCTGTTTGCATCATTGTTTTAACAGAATCAGCTTTTGAATCTAAATATTGGTTTACACCCAGCATAGGTATTAGGCTTAAGTATTTTTTTAGCTTTATAGAGTCTATACTTGGCATACTTTCTAATTCAAAAGTATTATTTCTAAACACTATGCTAAAATTGTCGGAAGGTGCATCGTGGTATTGCAAGCCCACCGAATGTATAGAATACAAAGTGCTGTGAAAAATATCTTTGCTTCGCCAATCTTGCTCGCCCAGTTGCATTAGTGTTGCGAGGTCGCCCTTTACGCCAGGCACATGAACTATGTATAAGTTGCGCATACTTTCATCGGCATAGATACTGCTATTGGGGTCGGTAGCATTGGGTAGTAGGTAAAAAATATTTTTACTGTTGCCAGTATTGATGATAATTTTGGTGCCAGTTTCTTTCATTTGTGCCAGTACCATTGGCTTGTCTTCATTGGCTATAGGGCGTTTCACTTCCATTTTTAGCAAGCCAAATAACATGAGCGTTATCAATTGTACCCGTGCAGGGTATTTGTCATTTACGTTCCATTGGGTAGCTACTTGTTTGCGTAGTTGCACTTGCTGCTGTGGCGTAGCAATATTTATGGCTACAATAGCAGCCGTGTCGGCAATAGCTATCTTAGGAAAATCTGATGCAGATGAAGTGTTCGTGTTGTTTTGTTGTAACGAAAGCCAAGCACCTACCCCAGTAATTAAAAATACGATTGCCCAAAGGCTAATTTTTTTTGAATAACTCATGTTGTATAATTTTCAAACTTACGCTTACGCCAGTAATATCGGGCTATGCCAAAAAATAATAATAAAATAGGAGGAATAATCAGGTTGATTATTTGCCACTGTATTTTCTCTTCGTTTACCTTCACTTTGTCTAGTGGACGTAGGGCTATTTCTTTATTTCTAATGTCCAATATTTTTTGATGCATGAGGTAATCTATGGCATTTACTATAAATTCTTTGTTCGAGAATTGATATTGTGTGGCGACATCAAAGCCCAGTGGGATGGGTCTTTGCGTGCGTTTGTCTATATCATTGCGAATGATATCAGCATCGGTACATACCACTATTCTTGACGGCTTGCCCACAGTAGCTACAGGTGTATTGGGTAGGGGAGAGGGGCGATTTTTAAATAGACTTTGAAATTGCCCTTCTAACAAATAGGCAATAGGAAATACACCTTGTTGAAAATTTTTGGGTTCGCTGTTTTTCCTAGTTTCGTTCAGGTCTATTTTTAGGGGTGCTTCCAGTATTTTTGTATTGGGCGAGGTAAACATCAATGGAGTTTTTACAATACCCACCGCCTTTACAGTATCTATGGTTGCAGGATATTTAGAAAGTATGGCATCGAGGTTTTTTACCATGACCTGTTTGCCATAGCTGTGAATGATAGGGTGAAAATTCCAATTGACCATTTGCATTTGCCCTTTGTTGCCTGTGGCTACTTGCAGTAGTCCGCTGTTGATATCTTGCACTATATTGGGATTGCAGCGTATCCCCCATTTGAAAAATAAATCGTTCAAATTTAATTCGTAAGGCAGGGCGTAGGTATAGCCGTTTAGCAAGCTATCTACATTCAAGTTTAGTGGATCTATCATTAGTAGCAGGCTGCCGCCCTTTACTACATATTGATCAAGGATAAATTTTTCTTTTTCTGTGTATGCTTTGATAGGTTTGGCAATGACCAGTGCACCATATTTTTCTAGGTTATTACTGTCGTTTAGGGCGATTCTATTTACATGATAATAGTCGCTCAATGTTGCCGATAAATCGGCAACTTCTGTAGCTTGTAACTCATCATGCCCTTCTACAAAGCCTATAAATTGCGAAGCCTGATGATCTAGTTTTCTCAATGCCGCCATCAATTGGTATTCTACTACCTCTACCGATTGGTTTAGTTGTTCGGCAATGGGTGCAGTTTTATTGCCTTTAAGAAACATGACAGGTATTTCTTTATTACCCGAGGAAATAAGGGCAGATGGAAAAATCAATTGTTCGCTTACATTGCCTTCGTTTTCTATTCTTTCATAGCGATATTCTATCCCTTTTTGCACTAGTTGCGAGGCATATTGCTGCTTCAATTTTTTGTCTTCTATGGCATTGGGGTTAGTGAAACGGTATTGGATATTGCCATTGGAATAAATAGAGATTTCGTCTAACTTTTCTTTTACAGCACGTTTTAGCCGTTCGTAGTCGGGGGTCAGTGCTCCATCTAAAAACACTTCTACATATACTTTTTGGTTTAATTTGGTAAGCAGTTCTTTGCTGGTTTCTGAAAGGCTAAAATGCCTATCGGTGGTAAGGTCTAGTCTAAAGAAATAGCGAGTTGCAATAATATTGAGAAAAATAATGATACCCACTATCAAGGTCAGCTCTACTATGTCAAACTTTTTTTTATTCATTATTTCAATGCGTTTTATAGATATTTTTGATAGCTCTTAAATACGATTTGCCTACTACCATTTTCTACTGCCCAATACTTTCTGTGCTGCTACTAGCATGATAGTGATAATGCTTAAAAAATAGACCACATCTCTAGAATCTATCATGCCTTTACTCAGCGATTGGTAGTGGTAATCCATGCCCAAAATAGAAAGCAACCCTGCCCATTGTCCCCATAAATTGACAGTGGCTACACGCCCCAAACCATCGAGCAATACATAGCAAATGATAACACATATCATAAAAGCCACCACTTGATTTTTGGTAATGATAGAGGAAAATATGCCGATAGCACAAAAGGTCGCCCCAAGCAAGCCCAGCCCTACATAAGAGCTGACTACGGCTGCAGAATCAATATTGCCCACAGGATTGCCCAATTGATATACTGAAAAATAATATACCAGTGTAGGCACCAGTGATAGCAGTACCAAAGCAAAGCTTGCAAAGTATTTGCCCAATATTATCTGCCAATCAGTAAGCGGTCGGGTTAGTAGTAATTCTATAGTACCGTCTTTTTTTTCTTCAGAAAAAGTACGCATGGTAATGGCAGGAATGAGTAGCAAAAAGGCAAGTGGCCCGTATTGAAACAAGGGGTCAATATCTGCAAAGCCAAAGGCGAGAACACTAGATTCGGGTAGCACCCACAGATACAAACCCACAAAAGTGAGAAATATCAATATCACCAAATAGGCAATAAGCGAATTGAAAAAACTATTAATTTCTTTTATAAAAATACTAAACATACTATTGATTTTGCTTGATAGTAGCAATTACTCCCATTCTCTATTTTGAGAAAATGGGAATTGTGAAATTAATCAAATGGATTGGTGTAGAAAAATTAATATTACGAAAGCCTGGGGCTATGCTATCGCCAATTTTACTATTTTTGTAAAATTTAAAAAAATATTCCTTGAATCAGTTTGACCCTTTTTTTAAAGTGCTTTACGAAGACAATCATCTGATAGCGGTAAGCAAAGCAAGTGGTGTGCTGGTACAGGGCGATAATACAGGCGATGTGCCGCTTGCCGAGCATGTGAAAGCCTATCTTAAAGAAAAATATCAAAAGCCAGGAAATGTATTTGCAGGCGTTATACATCGGCTAGATAGACCAGTAAGTGGCCTAGTAATGCTGGCAAAAACATCCAAAGCACTAGAGCGGATGAATGAATTGTTTCGTACCCGTGAAATAACTAAAACTTACTGGGCTGTAGTAAAGAACAAGCCTCCACAAACCTCGGGAACACTGGTGCACTACCTTAAAAAACTTGCTGACAAAAATATTTCAAAGGCTTACGACAAAGAAGTATCGGGGTCGCTGCGGTCGGAATTGAGTTATGAAATCGTAGGTCAATCGGAAAGATTTTACCTATTAGAAGTAAACCCCATAACAGGGCGGCATCATCAAATAAGGGCTCAGTTATCAAAAATAGGCTGCCCCATCAAAGGAGATGTAAAATATGGCTATGACCGTACCAACGACGATGCCAGCATTCATCTTCATGCGCGTAAAATTTCTTTTATTCACCCAATAAAATTAGAAAAAATAGAAATAGTAGCCGATTTGCCTAGGGAAAAAGTATGGTCGCTTTTCAATCAATAAAATATAAGTTATTAAAACAGTAAAATAGTGGAGCAGTTTCAAAAAATGTCATTTGTTGAGCGTTTAAAAAAACGTTGGGGTATAGTTCACAATTGGGAAATAGCCGTAATTCTATTTGTTTTTAGCGTTACGGGTAGCCTATCGGTCAAAATTGGCAAACCTATTTTGAAGTATATGAACATGACCCCAGAAACTCAAAGTGCTTGGCTATATTGGCCTGTGCGCATACTTATATCCTTTATTGCTTACCAAATTATGCTAGTGACGATAGGCACGATCTGTGGTCAGCATCGCTTTTTTTGGAACATGGAGAAAAAAATGTTGTCTAGGTTTGGTTTTAAATTTAGGTCATAAAAAAGCTCTTGTGATGGGCAGGAGGCATACATTCCTAGACTGCCTAATTCTTATAAGTATTTCACTTTTAAGTTGCCGCTTTTATCGTAAACTGCCATGAGGTTGCCTAGCATCATAAGCATATTGTCGGTAAAGTCGGCTTTACTGTTATGGGGGAAGTCTGCTGCCTTTGCTAGGCGGATGCCCATGGCATGGTAGGCATAGGCTAGGCGAAAGTTGAAAACTTTTTGCTATGTACAGGTCTAAGTTTAGCCATAGGCGTAGCCTAGACCAAAGGAGTGAGATAAAATTCATAAAAAAAGGATTGCTCAAAAATATTGAACAATCCTTTAGTCTGTGCGGATAGAGGGACTCGAACCCCCATGCCTCGCAGCGCTAGATCCTAAGTCTAGTGCGTCTACCAATTTCGCCATATCCGCATAAATTGGATTGCAAAC
>JAAFID010000064.1 GCA_013297765.1 Cytophagales bacterium
TCGCCCTTCGTCCCCAGTTATTTCCTTGATGACCACTTTGCCCGAGTTAGTCTTCTTCAAAACCACCTCATCGCCGGGGCTATCTACTGCAAAACCCAATACATCAAATCCACAAGCCACATTGGCAACAGTTGCAGGGGCAAAAACTTTTATACTTTCCATGGGTTGTTTAAAAATTTGTTTTGGGTAGGCGTTGTTTTATTACTTATCTAGCAAGCTTTATAGTTCTCCGATTTAAGTATTCTTTAAATTCTGAGAAAGTCATTTCTTTAGTTTCTCTTGCAACTTTTTCTTTCACGTCTCTAAAAAATTTAACTGTGTCAAACTCTTTAGTTATTTTGATTGGTTTACTCATTAATACTTCTCTTTAACATCTTCAATAGTGTACAAATCTTCCTCTTCTTCTAAAAATTTGAAAGATGTTGATGAGGCTGCTACTTTCAATATACCTTCATTAAAAACCTCCTTCTCTACTTTACCTAATAAAAATTCTGCAAAGTCTGAAACCTCTTTCAATTTCTCATTGGGAAGTTTTGACAAGCGGACTATGGTATCCTGAATTAAAGTTTCTCTTGACATAAAATCAAATTTAAAATTTAATCATTTACCCCTTCAAATAATTGCTAATGCTGATTATCTCTGCAAATACACCTGCTGCAGTTACTTCTGCACCTGCACCTGGCCCTTTTATTACTAAAGGTCTTTCTTTGTAGCGTTGTGTGGTAAAGGCAATCATATTATCGCTACCCGATAGGGAATAAAACGGATGGTTTGCATCTACCGCTTGCAACGTTACTTTGGCCTTGCCTTGCTCTAGGGAGGCTATAAACCGCAACACTTTTCCCTCTGCATCGGCTTTGTTTCTTCGCGCTGCAAATACATGGTTGTTTTGCTCTAGCAAGGTAAAAAATTCTTCCACGGTTTTTGCTTTGAGACATGGTTCGGGAAGTATATTTTCTACCTGCACATCGCCTAGCTCCATCTGTACGCCTGCTTCACGAGAGAGTATCAATATTTTTCGGGCTACATCCATTCCGTTTAGGTCATCTCTAGGGTCGGGTTCGGTAAAGCCTTTTTCTTTGGCTTCTAAAACCACATCGCTGAATTTTTTATCCCCTTTGAAAGTATTGAAAATGTAAGACAAAGTACCTGACAAAATTCCTTCTATGCGAATGATATCGTCGCCACTAAATATTAAATCTTGTAGGGTATTGATTACTGGCAAGCCTGCACCCACATTGGTTTCGTAAAGAAATTTAGCTCCATGTTTCAATGCCGAATTTCTCAACTTCTGATAGGTAGGCATAGTACCCGAATTGGCCAATTTGTTGGGCGTAACAATAGAAATACTGGCATTCAATATTTCTTCGTAGTGCTTGATAACTTCTTTGCTCGAGGTGCAATCTACAAACACACTGTTTGGCAAATTGAGGGCTACCATTTGGTTTACAAAATCGGGCAACGCTGCCGACTCTCCTTTTGGTTCTAGGTCTGTATCCCATTGCTCTAGTTTTATACCATCGGTATTGAATAGCATATTGCGGGTATTGGAAATGGCAATGACATTGATTTTTAACAATCTTTTTGCCAATAGAAATTCTGCTTGCTTTTGTATTTGTTGCAACAATGTTTTGCCTATCAACCCTAGCCCAACTACAAATAGATTAAGTGAGTTTTGATCAAAATAGAAGAACGACTCATGAAGTGAATTTAACGCCTTGTTTAAATCATGTTCTGGAATTACTACCGACAAATTAAGCTCAGAAGAGCCCTGTGCAATGGCGATTACGTTAATTCCATTCTTGCCCATAGTAGAAAACAACTTGCCAGAAATACCTGATGTATGCCTCATATTATCGCCAATGATGGCAACTATAGAAAGGTTGTTTTCAATATGTGCTTTGTCAACTTTTTTATCCAATATTTCTTGTGCAAATTCTGTCTCAATGGCTGCCTTGGCCTTGTCGCAATCTGCGGGCTCTATGGCAAAGCAAATCGAATATTCAGACGATGCTTGAGTAATCAATATAATGTTGATTTTTACTTTTGCAAGTGCATTAAACAATCTTGCAGATGCACCAGGTACGCCCATAATACCGCTACCTTGCAGACTCACCAAGGCTATTTTTTGGATCGAAGTTATTCCCTTAATCAAAAAATCACTTGGACGAGATTTTGCACTAATGATGGTGCCTTCAAAATCGGGATTGAAAGTGTTTTTTATCCAAATGGGGATTTTTTTATTGAATGCAGGTTGTAGCGTAGGAGGGTAAATTACTTTTGCCCCAAAATGCGACATCTCCATCGCCTCTACATACGATAGGGCTGGCAGGGTAAATGCCCGCTTAACTTTTCTAGGGTCGGCCGTCATCATGCCATCTACATCGGTCCATATTTCTATTTCTTCGGCACCAATGGCGGCGGCAAATATAGAAGCTGTGTAGTCGCTGCCACCTCTTCCCAAAGTAGTGGTTTCCCCACCTTCATTAGAGGCTATAAAGCCTGTAATTATTTGGGTCGTTTTATGATTTTCAAAATAAGCTTTAATGTTTTTTTCCGTGGCTTTGAAATCCACTTTGGCATTTCCAAAATTGCTATCGGTTTTTACCACCTCACGGGCATCTAGGTACTCGCAAGGAATGCCATTTTCCTTCAAATATTCACTTACTATACTTGCCGAAAGTCGCTCGCCAAAACTCAGCAAATAATCTTGTGTACGCAGCGACAATTCCCAAAGCTGTAATACGCTATTTAGCACATCTTCCAGCTCGTTGATGAGTTTTTTTACATTGGCGATTACACGGCTCTGCACTTTTACATCTATCAATGCTTTTACCGCATTCACATGCTTGTCTTCAATTTGTTTCAGTATCGCTTGGTGCTCGGCCTTGCCCTCAGCAGCAAGTTTGCTCATTGCAATAATATCGTTGGTAATGCCCGACATTGCCGAGAACACCACCGAAAACGATTGGTTGTTTTTTTGATATTTTTTAAGAATGTTGCAAACGCTAGTGATGCTTTCTACGCTACCTACAGAAGTACCGCCAAATTTTAAAATCTTCATGGTATATGTTTTCAAAAATATAATGTACTTGTCTTTTGCCTGCCAGCATTAAAAACAAGTTTAGCCTCCAAAATTAATAATTTACGATTCAAAAATCATTTTTATTTTAAGTTAATACAAATAAATGTGCATTCATGACCACTATTTCTGCACATACCCTTCGGGCGATTGTATTTCTAAAGTAGAATTTTTATCTACTACTATTTTTGCCCTTTTCTCTACTGCGGTGATACCAACTTTGCAACTTCAATTTGCATCCCTTCATGCACAACTAGTCCATTGTGTTTGCTAGGGTTTGATAGGGTTTATACCCGATATGCCACCTGAAACTACAAATTTCATAATATCAGAACTACTGGCGTTCAGCAAGGTGACATTGGTTTTGGGTACTAAAAATAAATTTCCAGATATGTTGTAAGAATCGGGAAAATATACTGCCACCATCAGGTCTAGGTGCAGACTGCTAAGGTCTTGCTGGGTAATAAAACCAATACGATGTGCCTCTGTTTCTTGGCTCCACTTTACCATTACAGGTTGGTTAAATTTTTTGCCATCGCCTACAATTGCCCCTACAATATCTTTGGTAGAGGAATACACTAGGTTGATGAAAGGGATTTTATAAATGTAATATTCTAAAGAGTGAAACAGGGATTTGGCTAAAATGGTAGAGCCAATGTAGCCCACTACTGCTATGCTGCCTACTACCAAAATTAAGCCTTCGCCAGGAAACCATTTTACTTCAAAAAGCGATGGAATAAGATTGTCTATCCAAGTGATGGTCGCATAAATAACGTAAACCGTGATTAGAAACGGAATCACGAAAACCAAGCCTCGGATAAAATAGCGTAAAAAAAACTTCATACCTTATTTTGATAAAATTTTAATTCAATTTTTGAATAGCTTCTGAAACCTGTGCCATAAGCCAAGAAGGAGTAGAGGTAGCCCCGCAAATACCTATATGGTCGGTAGAGCAAAACCATGCTGCATCAATTTCGGTTTCGTTTTCTATAAAATAGCTTTTAGGATTTTCTTTTTTACATACTTCATACAAAGCCTTTCCGTTCGAACTTTTTTTCCCACTTACAAATACAATAACATCGTGGCTTTGAGAAAATAATTGCAATTGTGGTTCCCTATTGGATACTTGCCTACAGATGCTGTCGTTGAAGTCAAATTCTTGACGTTTTTCCTCGCTTATTTGCTGTATTTTTTCTTGTATTTTTTCTTTAATATGGTACAGCCCTTGGGTGCTTTTAGTAGTTTGGCTAAACAAGGAGACAGGCTTGGCAAAATCTATTTTAGACAAATCTTTTTCGTTGCTTATTACTATTGCTTTTTGGTTGGTTTGCCCTACTATACCTTCTACCTCGGCATGTCCTTGTTGCCCATAGACCACGACTTGTCCATCCGTTTTTTGCATGTGGTCAAATGCAGATTTTACCCTATTTTGCAATTTCAATACTACTGGGCAAGAAGCGTCTATAAGCTCTAAATTGTTGTCTAATGCTATTTTATATGTTTCTGGTGGTTCGCCATGGGCACGTATCAGCACTTTACAGTCTTTCAGTATTTTCAACTGCTCTTTATCTATCACAATTAGGCCTTTTTGGTACAGCCGCTCCACCTCCATTCGATTATGTACTATATCGCCAAGGCAGTATAGTTTGGTGGCAGTTCTTAGTTCGTCTTCTGCCATCTGAATAGCATATTCAACACCAAAACAATACCCCGAATTAGGGTCAATAGTAATCTGCATATTCATTTGATAATTTTAAATGCTTAATCTATCCAAATCTGCCATTTCGGCCTCAATTTTCATGGAATCTAAAATTTTGGAAGTTGCCAAATTGACGACATATTCTACCTGTTCATCTAGCATCATGTAGGTAGTATCTAGCATGTAGGCATCTTCTGCTTTTTTAAGTGGCCCTTCTGCTCTATTGGAATCTAGAAAATCTCTTTTTTTAAGATTGGCAATAATATCGTCCAAATCTACCACTTGTTTTTTTGCTAGCAACTCTTGCTGCCGCCTAGTAGCACGCACATACTCGTCGGCGTGCATAAATATCTTGAGTTCAGCTTTAGGATATACCACTGTGCCTATATCTCTGCCATCCATGACAATACCTTTCTTTTTGCCCATTTTTTGTTGCAAAGCTACCATTTGCCGCCTCACTGCTGCTAACGAACTTACTTCACTTACCCTATTGGATATATCCATTTTGCGAATCTCGTCTTCCACATTCAATCCATTCAGATGGGTTTCTATCGTACCTGTTTTATGATTTTTGTGAAAACTTATTTGAATATTTTCCAGCCCCTTTGCTACCGCTTTGGGGTTGGTCAAATCTATTAAATGATTTTTGAAATAAAGCGTAGTAGCCCTATACATGGCTCCTGTGTCAATGTAGATATACCCCAGCTTTTCGGCACAAACTTTTGCAGTAGTACTCTTGCCACAAGCCGAATAGCCATCTATAGCAATGATTATTTTTTTCACAAATTCTATATTTATATTCTGTTGATGCCTTTCTTAATTTTATAAACTACAAAAAAACGCTGGCTCTAAAAATACCAAAATTAGGTGGATGTAGCAAACACTTAGTAATATCGATTGATAGTACTATAAATCCAAGTAATATTGCAAGATAGAAATGATGCATTAAAGAAATGTAATTCTAATCTTTAGAAAAGCCGAAACAAAGAATACATGCCCACTATATTTTTAAATTTGTCAATTGTGCAGAAATGGGGTACTTTTACAAATTGATTTTTGCTAAACTTTGATTTACAAATTTCAATCTCATTACATACCTAATCTAAATTATTTTTATAACCTATTTTATACATTATTCAATGAGAAAAATACTCTTCTTCGCTACTGTAGCTGGTATCATTTCAGCATGCGATTATTCGGTAAAAAGCAATGGCAACATAGACGAGGCTTACGCACACGAGCCCAAAGTAGAGGTAGAAAGCATGCATGAAGCTGCACACCATGCAGAGCCAGTGGCTGCACCAATCCATACCGATACTACCATAATAGTAGATTCTGCTGCCACAGATACTACAAAGCATGTAGAAGAGGCACATCATTAATCATTTTAATATGTTGAACATAGTATTATTCGGCCCTCCAGGTGCTGGCAAAGGCACTCAAAGTGCCAAATTGATTGAAGATTATGGTTTGGTGCATCTCTCTACTGGAGATTTGTTGCGTGCAGAAAGAAAAGCCCAAACACCACTAGGCATTAAAGCCAATCAATATATAGAAAAAGGAAACCTAGTGCCAGACGAAGTAGTGATAGGCATGATTGAAAACAAAATCAAAGAATATCCAAATCCTAAAGGTTTTATTTTTGACGGATTTCCACGTACAGTGCCACAAGCAGAGGCTTTGGACGTGTTATTAGCACACCATCAAACAGCCATCTCTACTATGATCGCCTTAGAGGTAGAGTACAATGAATTGGTAGAGCGACTGCTGAAACGTGGTGCAGACTCTGGCCGAGCAGACGATCAAGATGAAAATATTATTAAAAATAGAATCAATGTTTATAATAATGAAACGTTGCCTGTAGCTGATTTTTATAAAAAACAAAACAAACTTGCCAGCATATACGGCATTGGTGAAATAGATGAAATATATAACCAAATAAGTATAGCACTGAGCAAAGTAAAAGTTTTTTAGTTAAATACAATCACTAAAATTTCCAAAAGAACTTGAGACGATATCGACCTCAAGTTCTTTTGTTTTCTAAACACTCATTTATTTAAAATAACGTCTAAGATGGCTTCTACCAATTTTATAGATTATGTAAAAATTTGCTGCCGCTCAGGGGCAGGTGGTGCGGGCAGTATGCATTTTAGAAGAGAAAAATTTGTAGATAAAGGCGGCCCCGATGGCGGCGATGGTGGTCGTGGAGGACATATCATTCTTAGAGGCAATAAACAATTGTGGACATTGCTGCATTTGAAATTTAGAAAGCACGTACTTGGTAGCGATGGTGGCAAAGGTGGCTCGGCAAGATGCTCGGGCAAATATGGCGACGATATTATTTTAGAAGTACCCATTGGTACCATTGCCAAAGATGCTGAAACAGGAGATACCATATTAGAAATTACTGAAGATGGACAAGAGCAAATACTAGTTTCTGGTGGGCGAGGCGGTATGGGCAATACCCATTTTAAAACCTCTACCAAGCAAGCACCACACTATGCACAGCCCGGCGAGCCAGGAATAGAACAATGGATAGTATTGGAATTAAAAATACTTGCCGATGTAGGTTTGGTAGGCCTACCAAATGCTGGTAAATCTACATTGCTATCTAAAGTGTCTGCCGCAAAGCCAGAAATTGCCGATTACCCATTCACTACTATAGTTCCTAATTTGGGCGTAGTGCCTTACCGTGGCTTTAAATCATTTGTTATGGCCGATATCCCTGGCATTATTGAAGGGGCGGCCGAAGGCAAGGGACTAGGAACCAGATTTCTACGGCATATTGAACGAAACTCAATTTTACTATTTCTCATATCTGCCCAAAGCCCCAGCATAGCAAAAGAGTACAAAGTATTGACCAATGAACTAGAGCAATACAATCCAGAACTATTGCACAAGCAAAGGATATTGGCAATTTCTAAATGTGATACTTTGACAGCAAAAGAAATAGAAGTCCTAAAAAAGAAATTGAAGCTAAACGTTCCAGTACATTTTATCTCATCTCATACCATGCTGGGCATAGAGGAATTGAAAGATAAAATATGGATGGTGATGAACGAGCCAGTAGCCTAAGGTAGAAATGCCATATTGGCACAGGCTATGCGTTGGCAAAATAGTTGATAGCCCAATTTCAATGAAAGCTACCAAAGCTATATTTCAAAAAATATTTACAAAGAAAAAAACACCTAAAATACCGTTGGATATGCAAGATATCGAAGAAGATAAAATAAACGCAACAGAAGAATCTGTGACAACAAATGAATCAGAAGTACCGAATAATAACACTGAAGAAACTGCTGTAGAAGCAGAGATGCCTAGTGAAGTAGAGCTTTTAAAAGCAGAAGTAGCAGACTTGAAAGATAAATATTTGAGGTTATATTCTGATTTTGACAATCAGAAAAGACGCAATTCTAAAGAAAAATTAGAATTGATGAAAACAGCTAATGAAGACTTGATGACAGCATTGTTGCCTGTACTCGACGATTTTGAAAGAGCACAAAAGGCAATTACCCCAACTTCCGAAATTGGCAATATTGTGGAAGGCATAAATTTAATTCAAACTAAACTTCAAAAAACTCTTGAAAACAAAGGGCTTAATGTAATGAAGACAGAATCGGGTACGGTTTTCAATACAGAGTTGCATGAAGCCATTACTCAATTTGCAGCACCTTCAGAAGACTTAAAAGGCAAAGTGATAGATACTGCCGAAAAAGGATACTTTCTGCAAGACAAAGTCATTCGATTTGCAAAAGTAATTATTGGTAATTAATAGATTTTATTTTTTAGAAAAGCTACAATGGCAAAGAGAGATTATTACGATATATTAGAATTAGGTAAAAATGCAAATGCAGATGAGGTAAAAAAAGCCTATCGCAAAATGGCTATTAAATACCATCCTGACAAGAACCCAAACGACCCTACGGCAGAAGAAAAATTTAAAGAAGCCGCAGAAGCGTATGAGGTATTGAGCGACCCACAAAAACGCCAACGCTATGACCAATACGGGCATCAAGGTGTAAACAATGGCGGCGGCGGGGGCGGCATGAACATGGACGACATCTTCTCTAATTTTGGTGATGTTTTTGGTGATGGAAGCCCTTTTGAAGGTTTCTTTGGAGGCGGCAGGCAACGAGGTAATGCTATGAGAAAAGGCAGCAACCTAAGGATAAAATTAAAATTAAGCCTTGAAGAAATTGCCAACGGTACAGAGAAAAAAATTAAAGTAAAAAAACACGTCGCTTGCAAATCTTGCAGTGGCAATGGCTCTAAAAATGGTACTTCACTTAAAACTTGCCCTACCTGTAGTGGTTCGGGACAAGTGAAAAAAGTGGTAAATACCATGCTAGGTCAAATGGTTTCTAGCAGCACCTGCCCTACCTGTTACGGCGAAGGAAAATCAATATTAGACCGTTGCGAGGCATGCTACGGCGAGGGCAGAGTGATAGAAGAAGAAGTAATTGCTATAAAAGTACCTGCAGGTGTAGCAGAGGGTATGCAACTGTCTATGAGTGGCAAGGGCAACGCCCCAGAACGTGGGGGAGTACCAGGCGATTTATTGATAGTGATTGAAGAAGAAGAACATCCGATATTTAAAAGAGACAACCAAAACAATATTATTTACGACTTATACATCAGCTTTGTAGATGCTGTGCTGGGCTCATCGGTAGAGATACCTACGCTGGAGGGGAAAGTAAAAATAAAAATTGATGCTGGCACACAAGGGGGCAAAATATTGCGATTGAAAGGCAAAGGCATCAAGGAAATAAATGGATACAACAGAGGCGACCAGTTGATATATGTAAATGTATGGACGCCAAAAGAATTGAACAAAGAAGAAAGAGAATTACTAGGCAAACTGAAAGATTCCCCTAATTTTAAACCCAATCCAGGGAAAAATGAGAAAGGTTTTTTTGAGAAGATGAAAGAATTCTTTTAATGCACAAACCAAGAGATTACATAAAAAGGCTATCCAAATAGGGTAGCCTTTTTTATTGATTCATCTCCTGCAATACTTTTATAGAATTGATATCAGCCATGGTTTCAAAATGGTATTTGTAAAAATTGATAAGCAACTCCAGTGCCATGCGACGCTCGGTGTTCCTTACACTTAAATTTTCTGAATAACCTTTTTGAATCAATAATTCTAAAATGGCTATTGCAGGTTCAGTAGTTTGGTACTTCCCATAATTATTTCTTACCAAAAGTATATCGGTAGATGAGGTAATGGTGAAACCTAAAAACTCTGCAAATTGAATTAAAAATACCAAATGAAAATTTTCAAATCCTTCCTTCATGCAATCCAATTCTAGAATAGAGTGTTTCAAAAAAGTATAAATATCTTCGTGCGATTCGCCTTCTTTAATAGTCTTTGAAACCATTTCTGTAATGAATAAGCCAATGGCAATTTTAATAGGATGGATAAATACCGACTGAAAGGGATAGGCAGATTTTAGCTCTCCTATTCTGTGTAGCGATTGGTTTGGCTTATGGTACACCACCAAATCAAGGATAGATAAGGGTTGGTACAATGCCATGTTCGATTTCTTTCCATGTTTCCTTACCCCATTTACAATATAGCTTTGCAGCCCTAATGTCTCGGTGTAAATTTTACAAATAATGGATGTTTCATGAAATTTGATAAAAGAAACTACAATACCTTGGGTTTTGATAAGCATTATTCCACAATGGCAAATTTGGCTACAAAATTATTAGTACCATCTTTATCAGAAGTAAATACTAGGTACATTCCAGATTTGGCTTTGCGGCCGTTGTAGTTTTTTCCATTCCAAATAGCTGAGCCGCCTGTAGGTTTCATTTCATAAATCATGGTACCAAATTCGTCGGTAATTTTTACCGTACTTTCATTTGCTGGCAGCCCATTGATAGATATAAAACCTGCATAATCGGGTGTTACAGGGCTTGGAAAAACGCTTATTCCTTTAGTATCAATATTGGGCTGTGTAGCCCCACCACGGTAGGACACTAGACACACTTCGGTGCTAAAAAACACCTCGCCAGTGGTGCCTATAATTTCAATATCTATTACTTTGTTAGAGGGAAGTGGGCTATTATCAATCGTAAAACGAGATATTATTTCACTTCCATCCTCACTTAGCAACCATACACCATTATTAGTACCCACCCATTTTCTGTTTGCACCATCTACTTGAATACACAAAATTTGCTCTGTATATAACAATGGGAAACCTTCATATATAGGCCTGTAAGCTTTATCTCCCGATTTGTAATTGGAAATAGTACCGGTTTCAGATACTATGGCAATACCTTTATCGGTTCCTATCCACATTTGTCCTTTTCTATCCAGTTCCATACAATATACTCTATTTACGCTGGTAGAAGGGGTAGTACCAGATACATAGTCGTAAGGCAAGTTTATAATTTGCTGATTTTTACTATTATATAATGTTATAGCATAGACCCCTTGATATCTATTTCTAAACCACTTAAGCCCAGCCGAATCAATTACTATTTGAAATGGATTGGTGGTTTTCAGATCAAAAGATTTTGATTTCATGATTTTGCCCGCAACAGGTGTAAATTGATGCAAAGGAAAATTCAAACCTGGCTCTAGGTAAGAGCCTACCCATAGTTTATCATCTTCTATAGCTAGCGACATTTGCCGCATCCCAGCTCCACCTTTATCAAACACATTGCCCAAAGTACTATTCAATGTGTCGTAAAAAATGTAAGACGAATCTTTTCGATTAAGCTCGGCCAAGCCGAAACCATAAGATGCAAAATAATATTTTTCAGTATTGGGGTTGTATATGGTTTCTACGATGTCTAAAAATTGATTTGTTTTTTTTACAACGTTTTTTTCTGAAAATGAAAAGCTATTCCAAATACCATCTTTAAATACATAATATCCCTGATTTTTATTTTGCTGTTCAGTATTTTGACTATATCCACCAGCCAATACTACCAACTCGTCTAGTGTTTTATTGTAATATGATTTAAAACAAAGATTACTTTTAGGGCTATTGGGCAAGATAGATTGAAACTTATCTTTACTAAGTGCTTTTACCAGCCCTCGGGTGGTACTTGCCCAAAGTATATTGTCATTGTCATATATAGATGTAAAAAAATCACCTCCATTATTCAATACCCAAGGAAAATCCTCTCCATTGTTTGAACTAAAAATCAAATAGGCAGTTGTTACTAACAGTTTAGAATTAGATACCGACATATCCATCAGCGGCCCTTCTTTATCAATGGCTAGCTTTAAAGAAAATTGGTTGTTTTCCAATTTAAACACGCCGACTTTACTTTTGCCCACATACAGGCTATTGTTGAAACTGGCGATTTTGCATAACCCAGCATCAAAATCAAATGGTAAATCTAACATTGTCCAGTTGCTTATATCCATAAGGTTGGTGTTGGCATTATAGTTAGATTTGAATATTCCATTATCCGACAATACATACACCACACCATTGACTACAGTTGCTGCTCTAAAAGTATTGCTACCCGCAGTATTGCTCACTTTAGTAATGGTTTCTTTAATTTCCATTTTTTGCAAATTCACTATACACATGCCAAAATCATAGCTTATAAAACACAAATCTTGGTAAAAAAAGAAGTGATTGGCAGATTTTAACCCAGTAACCTCTTTTATTTTTATATCGGTAACATTGATTATAGAACCATCTTTCTTGATAAAGTCTAAATTGCCATTCTCGTAAGCAACTAACAGTATTTTTGTGTTTTCCGAATAACCTATTTGTGCAATTCCATATTCGCTAAGCCCATTTTCTTTAGAAATTTTATCGATTTGACTATTTCGATCTACAGAAAACATAGTTCCACTCGTGTAATTGAGTTTGCTTGGCGAGGCATATATTTTATCCCCATCATAGGCTATCAGCGAGGTCGCATTGTAGCTAGGGTGGGTACGCCACTGCCCTATTTCAATATTTTTATCTTGAGCTAAACTATATTGCAACAAGAATAAAAAAATTATAAGAATGAATGGAAAAGATTTGCGAGAAAACATAGTCGTTTATTTGATTCAGTTTTTAATAACTAGATAGAGTGTAGAATTATTGTTTGATGTTTAATTTTAATAACAAACGAAATTAAATAAATTGAGGGCTGAATTAAATGCACCCAACCATTTGCAATACGGCATCAAATATGGCTTCTAAGTTAAATATAAATAAAATTGAATCATACAGTCAGGCTGTAGCAGAAAAGATTTGTAATGATATTTTTGCGAATAAAAGAGCAGTTTCTGGAAAAGAAATTCTAAGCCTCACCTCTATCGAACAAATCAATTTCTTTGTATTAAAAAGTTTGTTTGAAAAATGGAATGAAGAAAACAACAAACTACGCAGTCCTTATTTCAACTATGACCAAGAGGAGGTAAAGGAAGCGTTGGCAGTACTATCAAACAAACTTTCAAACAATATTTTGGTAGAACGGGAATTTTTAAAACCATTACTATCAAAGGCTGTAGCCGAGTCGCTTCACTGGATTATATTTCCCGAAGATTACCTAGCAACGCAATATTCGTTAAGTGTTTTTATCAATTATGAAACTATCAAAGACGCTTCAAAATATTTTAAAATAAACAAATTTTTGATTGATAAAACTTTGATAGCACTAGAACAGCAAGGCAGAAAAGATGGTTTTTCTAAAGAGTATTTAATAGGTATATTTCACGATATAGTAGCCCTACACCAGCATCAATTGAGCGATGTAGCCGAATGGCTAGAAAAATACGGTGCCATACTCAGCTTCGATTTGTCAGATTTGGTGGCTGCTATCCAAAAAACGAATTCCTTTTTCGACGAGTTGGAAGTGCACAAAACAGAGCCGACGACAACTACAGCAGAAGATATTACCACCGAAACAGTAGCCTTAGAAGATAGAGAAATTATTCCCGTGCGTACCGTATTACCGCCAACTATCGACAACCCTGTAAATATAGAGGCAAGGATAGTAAACGACCAGTTTGCTAAGGCCAATAGAACGTTGAACGAGATGCTGACGCAACATCAAAACAATGCTACAGTAAACGAACGCATGGCCCAAAGCAAAATTCATGATCTTCGCTCTGCCATAACCCTCAATAAGCGTTTTCAGATTATCAATGAGCTATTCAAAGGTAATACTGGAGAATATTTATTTGCGATAGAGGACATAGAGAACTCGGTCTCTCACACCGATGCCTTGCAGATATTGCAAGATAAATTTGCTACAAAATACAACTGGACTTTTGAAGACGATTTGCTCAAAGAATTTTTGCAGTTGATACAGCGTAGGTTTATGTAGTTATGAATGATGATTTATGAATGATGATTTATGAATGATGAATGATGAATGATGAATTGCAACGTTGTCAACGGTTGCAGACCTTGACAATCGTGGGAAAGAGTGATGAATGATGAGTGATGAATTAGAAATTTGAAAAATTTCTCACATCAAAAACCCAGCAACCACACCTGCTACAATGATAAAGGGCGGAGGCAGTTTGGTAAATTGTAGCACAAGAAAAGTTGCTATGGTGATGCCGATATTGAGCCAATTAATTTCTAAAGTCTGTGAAAGTAAAAATACGGTAGCTATTAAAATACCTGCACTACCAGCATTGATACCTTCTAGCGATGCTTTCATCACATTGTTGTGCTTTACCTTGTCCCAAAAACGGATGACGAAAAATATCAAAATAGTTCCTGGAAGAAATATACCTGCTGCACCAACAATGCCACCTATGATTTGCCCATTGAGCCCATAGTGACGCATGGCAAGTGCACCTACAAAAGAACTAAATGAGAAAAGTGGCCCAGGCAATACCTGCAAAAGTGCATAGCCAGAAAGAAACTCGTCGGCAGTAAGATAACCCTTGAACTCTACGAACTGTTTGTGTAATACAGCTATCAACGATTGCCCACCACCAAAGACAAGGCTTCCATTTCTAAAAAAATTTTCAAAAAGTCGTATCGCCAGATTGATTGGTAAATTGTCGGGAAGGCTGCGTGTGAAATATCCCAATATTGCCGAACCTAAAGCTATAGTTGCAAAGAGAATTAAATTTGCCCACTCTATTTTTATTTTTTCTTGCGTAATAGTAAGAGGTTCTTTTTTGAATTGAAGGGCAGTAATAGCACCGCAAAGCAACAAGGCTATGGGGAAAATTGCAGGTGATTTAATAACAAAACCCAAGGCGGCAGTAAGCATACACAGCACAATACTCAACCTAGTTTTTAACACCAAAATGGAAATTTTTACCGCTGCATAAATCACAAACCCAATGGCAATGGGCTCTAGATATTTTGTAAAATGAACAGGAATATTTTTGAGATGTAGGTAAGAAAGCATGATGCCAGCGGCAGTCATTACAGATACAGCAGGTAGCACCCACACCAGCAGCGTAAGAAAAGCTAGCCTAGGGCCGCCTAGACGGAAACCAACAGCAGTAATGGTTTGGGTCGATGCTGGCCCTGGCAAAATTTGACAAAAAGAATACAAATCTATCAACTCTTGCTCGCTGAGGTAGGCTCGTTTTTTGACCAATATTTTAAAAAACATAGACAAGTGTGCCTGTGGCCCACCAAATGCAGTGCAAGCCAACCCAAGTACGTCTTTTAAAAAGATAAAATGTCTAATGTGTTTCATTCAGTATAGAGTGCTAAGTCGTTGGCTTATCTATTATCGTAAATTAGTGATTTGTTGGTAAATTTTAAAATTGTTAGCACCATAAACTTTCATAAAAAAAACAATTTTTAAAATACTTAACTTGTCTATACAAGTATGTTTTTCGTGCATAAAAATTTATAAAAAATATCTACTTTGCAACTAAAATATAAAACCCATCCACTTCAATGAAAAATAAGCAACTCCAACTTTTACTAATTTCTATTATTGTTTTTGCTTTTTCTTGCAAACAAAAATCATCAACCCCACTGGAAATAGTTTCGCTAAACGATGGCTGGCAATTTAGTGAAGCAGGCAAAAACGAATGGTTAAGTGCGAAAGTACCCGGCACAGTTCATGGCGATTTGCAAGCCAATAAAAAGATAGATTGGCCTTATTACAGAGACAATGAAAAAGAACAATTTTGGATTGAAAAAAAAGATTGGGAATACAAAACTACTTTTCAGGTTACAGCCCAGCAACTACAGCAAGAACGGCTAGACCTAGTGTTTGAAGGGCTAGACACCTATGCAGCAATTTACTTAAACGATTCGCTGATAAAATCGACCGACAATATGTTTGTGGGTTGGGAAATTCCTTGCAAGAAATATTTAAAAAATGGCACCAATTCACTACGCGTACTTTTTAAATCTGCGACCAACATTACGCTTGCACAATTAAAAGCGAACAAATATTTGATTCCATGTGCCAATGAATATGCCGCTGATTCTTTAAGGTCAAATGTATTTGCACGTAAAGCCCCTTACCATTGGGGCTGGGACTGGGGGCCACGTATAGTAACGTGTGGAATATGGCGTCCTGCCTATTTGCAAATATGGAATAGTGCTAAAATCAATGATGTATTTTATGCTGCAAAAGAAATTAAAAAAGACAAAGCAACCTACAATGCAAAAGTAGAGGTAAATGCTACAACTACTACAAATGCTACGTTTGTAATCAATATCAATGGAAAAAAGGCGGCAAGTAAAGAGGTTAAACTAGCCACTGGAAGTAATAATGTTGAACTAGATTTTGAGATTTTGAATCCAGAATTATGGTGGAGCTATGGATTGGGGAAACAACCTTTGTATGCAGTAGAAACGCAGCTATTGGTTGGCAATAATGCCATTTCTAAAAAAATGAGAAAAGTGGGCGTTCGTAAATTAGAATTGGTGCAAACTCCTGATTCAGCGGGTGGAGCCAGCTTTATGTTTAAGTTGAATGATGTAGCCGTATTTATGAAGGGCTCTAACTATATTCCCGCAGATAATCTACTGCCCGATGTAACTCCAGAGCGGTACAAAAAAGTAATCAAAGCCACTACCGATGCCAATATGAACATGCTGCGTGTTTGGGGCGGGGCTATTTATGAGAATGATTTGTTTTACGACCTTTGCGACGAAAATGGTATTTTGGTATGGCAAGATTTTATGTTTGCCTGCAGCATGATTCCCAATGGCAAAGACCATTTGGCAAATATCAAATTAGAATTTGATGAAAATATAAAACGCTTACGCAACCATGCCTCACTTGCCTTGTGGTGTGGCAACAATGAAAATATGGTGGCTTGGAAAGGCTGGGGCTGGCAAAAGGCATTTAAACTAACGCCTTCAGATTCTACAGAAATAATGGATACCTACAAAAAAGTGTTTTATGAAATGCTTCCCAATGCCATTAAAGAACACGATGGCACACATGCTTATTGGCCTTCATCGCCAGGTGGGGGCTATGAATGGAACAAAGAACAAAATCCAAAATCGGGAGATGTACATGATTGGAGCATTTGGTTTG
>JAAFID010000065.1 GCA_013297765.1 Cytophagales bacterium
TTTCCAATGAACATCATCCTTTTTGATTACCTCCAGACTTGGCAATCTCTTTTGCCGCTTACTTTTGCAAAACCTGTAGGTGCGCTACGTATAGGCATTCTTACTATAAAAGAAAAGTGGGAAAATTACTTACCACAGGCAAAAGTGTCTTTTCAAACACAAGATTATTTGCAAGAAAAATTTCCCATAAATCATTTAGAAGACAATTGGTATATCAACGGGGCAGTATGTCCTAATTGGCAGTTGGTAGCTGAGGTGACTAAATTGCTACCCAATCAAAAATTGATGTTTGGAGAAACCATGATTGCCGCTCGTGGCAATACCTTGTCTTCGGACGCTAAAGAGGCTATTTCACTACAAGCACCATTGCGAATACTTCAAAATACTTGGGATATATACGCTCTGAATGGGTTGGAATTAAGAAGTGATTTTGAATTGGTTACTAAAGGTAGAATTTCGCAGCCTATTGACGACATTCATACCAAAGTGTATGGATTAGAAAATATTTTTATAGAAGAAGGTGCGACTATAAAAGCAGCAATATTGAATGCAGAAGAAGGGCCAATTTATATTGGCAAAAATGCTCAAATTCATGAAGGGGCGATAGTAAAAGGTGCATGCTCACTTGGCGAAGAATCGCACCTAAACATGGGGGCAAAAATGCGTGGCGACAATACCATAGGGCCATACTGCAAAGTCGGCGGCGAGGTGAGCAACTCTGTATTTCAGGGCTACAGCAGCAAAGCCCACGATGGATTTATGGGCAATTCTGTCATTGGCGAATGGTGCAATTTGGGTGCAGATACCAATACTTCAAACTTGAAAAACAACTACAGCGAAGTAGAAATTTATAATTATTTGCAAGGGAAACCTATAAAAACTGGTCGCCAATTCTGTGGCCTTATCATGGGCGACCACAGCAAAGCAGGCATCAATACCATGTTCAACACAGGCACGGTAGTAGGGTTTTGTGCCAATATATTTGGTGCAGGATTCCCACCCAAATTTGTTCCATCCTTTACCTGGTGCGACAACGAGAATATTTCCAGCACTCACCAAATAGACAAAGCCCTAGAAACTGCGCAGCGTGTGTATGCCAGACGAAACATGGAGCTGACAGAAGTCGATAAAAAAATATTCAAGAAAATATACCATTCCAAATAAGATACCATGCAGTTTGCAGCCATACCAGGCCTAGAAGATGTAAAAGCGAACTTGCTCATGGCGGTTCGCAATGGCAAAGTTGCCCATGCACAATTGTTTTTTGGCAAAGATGGAAGTGCAAACCTCGCATTGGCCATGGCTTATGCTACCTACCTTAACTGCGAAGATAGACAAGCAGAGGACTCTTGTGGCAAGTGTGCGGCGTGCAGTAAAAACAGTAGATTAGTACACCCAGATTTGCACTTTATATTTCCAGTAGCTACATCAAAAACAGTAGATAAGAAGCCTACAAGTGCCGACTATATGAAGGAGTGGAGAACGTTTGCTATAGAAAATCCCTTTGGTTCTATACACGAATGGGGCGAAACGATGGGCGTAGAGAACAAGCAGCCCGCCATCTCTGCCGATGAAGCTAGAAACATTGTTACTAAAATTTCTTTAAAAGCATTCGAGGGAGAGTTTAAAATTTTAATTCTATGGCTTCCCGAAATGATGAACCAAACATCGGGCAATGCAATGCTGAAAATATTGGAAGAGCCACCTGCAAAGACGGTGTTTCTGCTGGTCGCCAACAACCATGAGAAATTGCTGACCACCATTCTTTCTCGTACACAAAAGGTAATGATTAGGGGTTTTGATGAGAATGAAATTGTCAATTACCTTACCGCCCAGTACCAATGCGTCGACGACCGTGCATCGAAAATCGCTTTCATAGCAGACGGAAATATGAATGAGGCCATTCGGCTAGTAAATGAAGACGAGGAAGACCACCATGAAATGTTTAGAGAATGGATGAGAAAATGTTTTACATTCAAAGTAAAAGACCTGACGGAACTAGGAGAGCGGTTTCAGAAAATGGGACGGGAAGGTCAGAAAACATTGCTTCACTATGGGCTAAGTACCATGCGGGAATGTTTGGTATTTCAAGTGGCAAAACAACTGTCCAAACTACGCCCTAGCGAGCAAGATTTTGTTGATAAATTTTCTAAAGCGACCAACAGCAAAGTACTTGAAAACATTGGCGAGCAGCTGAACAATTCTTATTTTCACATTGAGCGAAATGCCAATCCAAAAATTTTGTTTCTGGATATGTCCTTGCAAATTGCGATGATTTTAAAATCGAAAAAATAATTCCATGCACATTAAAATAGGTACAAGAGGCAGTAAATTAGCACTGTGGCAAGCAGAAATGGTTGCCTCGAAATTGCAGACAGCGGGTGCCACCACCGAAATCATTATCATAGAAACCAAAGGCGATAAAATATTAGACCAATCGCTTGCGGCTATTGGCTCTAAGGGACTTTTTACCGAAGAAATAGAGCACAAACTTAGCCTAGGTAACATAGATATTGCGGTACACAGTGCCAAAGACATGCAATCGACGTTGCCCGAAGATATGGCCATTATTGCCCTCACCGAACGTGAAAAAGCCAATGATGTATTGGTAAGTTTTGACAAGAATCTTAGCCTAGCTTCTGCCCAGCCGTTGGTAGTAGGCACATCCTCTGCCCGAAGGAAGGCTATTTTAAAATACCATTTCCCTCATGTGCAAGTGGTAGAGATGAGAGGCAACCTGCAAACACGCATACGCAAAATGCAGGAAGGCCAATGCCAAGCCATGATACTGGCTTATGCAGGCATTCACCGTATGCAAAATGATGATTTAATTAATGAGTTGTTGCCACTAGATTTATTCGTGCCACCAGTTGGGCAGGGCTGTGTAGCGATAGAGGCACATGATTCCTTGGATAAAGAAAAGAGAAATTTGATTACCAAAACCCTAAACCATGCCGATACTGCCCTGTGCGTACTAGAAGAACGCAAGCTACTGCGTATGCTAGACGGGGGCTGTAGCATTCCGTTGTTTTGTATGGCGACCATGAATGATGCTAATATTTGCATGAGGGCAGGAATCATAGATGCCGACGAAAAAATTAACATTATAGAAAATCATACTGAACCCTTAACCTCCGCCGCCCGCTGTGCTGAAGCAATGATGGAAAAACTGGTAGAGAAAAATATTCATGAAGTGTTGGAGGGGATTAGAAATAAGTCATTAAGGTGAGATGTTAAAATAAATGGAATGGAGTGAAATAAGATTGTTTAGGAATATAATTTATTGAAAAAAAGAACGCTAAGTCATGATACCATTTATAAAAGGAGAATTTGAAATAAATGAAATAGGTTTTTTTAAGGCGATGAAAAAAAACACTTTGCTCGGATTTCAATTTATTAGACCAGACATTCCTACAGTTCAAAATTATGAAAGACAAAAATTTGGAAATTTATTATTGATTAGATCCATCCTAAATGGTCAAATTTCTCCTTTTATAAGAACCATTATAATTATTAAACCCATAAAAAGTGAACTTAGATTTACTGTAAAGTATTTCATAACTTATAATATTTTTTCATTGGTTTTAAGTGGAATTATGCTCTCCTGCTTTCTTTATGGAGTGTATGATTTAATAAAAAACCCTGCAATTAAAAGCATTATAATAACAAGTATAGCTATTCTCGGTTATTTTATACAAAATTTGAATTTTAAGAATCTATCTGGGGATGATATTTATTTCTTAGATTTTTTAAAAAGAGAAACATTAAATGAATAGAGATGAACAGAATACTTTAAACTATTATCAAGTATTAAAAACTACCTTCATAGCAACCCTTCAAAAAATTTCTAATTTTGTAAAATGAAATTTGAAGACATCAAAAACGATATTGCATTTCGTAAAATATT
Source organism: Cytophagales bacterium (assembly GCA_013297765.1). Taxonomy (GTDB): domain Bacteria; phylum Bacteroidota; class Bacteroidia; order Cytophagales; family Cytophagaceae; genus REBA01. The sequence continues at coordinate 3,908 of JAAFID010000065.1, forward strand.
TGGAAACGAAAATAGGAAAGAGGTTTTAATCTCTTTTCTCAATGCCGTATTGTTGCTCAATGACAACAAAAAAATAGTTGATGTTGATATTCTCACCCCGTATCAATTGCCAGATTTGAAAGGTGGAAAGGGTACTATTCTAGACCTTAGAGCTAGAGACCAAGACATCTAAATACCTCATAAAATCATAAATTAGAACAGATGAATTACCAAAAATTTGTAGCTATTATTTTGCTACTTGTTTGCTTACAGCAACACCATACTTATAGTCAACCTTTTCAAAATGCAAATTGGATAGGGATTTCTAGGCATACTACGCCTATGGACACAGTGCAGCAATGGACTTGCTATCGTAAAGCATTTACTTGTACCATGGCTGAGAAGAAAATCATAGTCAATATAGCTACAGATACAAAATATTGGCTTTGGGTTAATGGCAAATTAGTAGTATTTGAGGGCGGACTCAAGCGAGGGCCTACTCCTACCAACAGCTACTACGACCAAGTAGATATAGCTAAATATGTAGTGATAGGTAAAAATACCATTGCCATACTTACCAACTATTTTGGACGCCATGGATTTGCCCACAAGAGTAGCGGCAAGGCAGCAATGATTTTTGAAATAGAACACAAAGACCTAAAATTATATTCCGATAACACTTGGAAAGTGAAGCAATACGATGCCTATAGCGACACAGAATTTCCAAAACCTAATTTTAGATTGGCAGAAAACAACATTCGTTTCGATGCTAGAAAATCTTTGGGAGAATGGTTTTTGCCCAACTACAACGATGGCAATTGGGCTAAAGCAGAAATATTAGGCAAAGTTCCCACACAACCTTGGGGAAAATTAGTGCTACGCCCAACCCCACTTTTCAAAGATTTTGGTTTAAAAAATTACCTTAATGCCTCCTCAATCCCAGCAGTAGCAAGTGGAGACACCGTATCTGTAAAGTTGCCCTACAATATGCAACTGACCCCCTATTTTAAAATAAAAACAAAAGCAGGTCTAAAAATTCATCTTCTTACCGATGATTATTATGTAGCCAACAATCCCCAATATACTTCTGTAAGGGCTGAATACATTACCAAAGAAGGGATTCAAGAATACGAATCTTATGGGTGGATGAATGGGCATGAGGTAAAATATGTTTTCCCAAAAGGCATAGAAATTATTTCTCTTCAATACCGTGAAACAGGCTTCAATACTCAGTTTGTAGGCAGTTTCTCTTGCAATGATGCTGCACTTAATACGCTTTGGAAAAAAGCTGCTCGCACCTTGTACCTCAATATGCGTGATAATTATATGGACTGCCCCGACCGTGAGCGTGCACAGTGGTGGGGCGATGAAGTGCTAGAAATTGGCGAAGCATTCTACACCTTCGATACTACTGCAAATAGTCTTGCTCGTAAAGGCATTTTGGAAATATGCAATTGGCAACGGCCCAATAAAACGATGTACGCACCCATTCCCGATGGCAACTGGGGCAACGAACTACCACCACAAATACTTGCTACTGTAGGCATGCACGGCTTCTGGACTTATTTTATGTACTCAGGCGATACCGCTACTATTCGCAAGGCATATCCTCATGTGAAAGATTATTTGAGTATTTGGGAATTGGACAATCAAAACCTAGTCATACACCGCAAAGGCGACTGGGATTGGAGCGACTGGGGAGTGAATATTGACGTACCCATTTTGGACAATGCTTGGTATGTATTGGCACTACAAGGTGCTGCCAATATGTGCAAAGTAGCTGGCAAGCCAGAAGATGCTAAGGAATATGAAACCAAAATCCAAAAAATTAAAGCGGCTTTCAATCCTGCGTTTTGGAATGGCAATGAATACTTAAGCAAAACACTTACCATAAGCGATGACAGGGCAAATGCCATGGCAGTAGTTGCAGGCCTTGCCGATAGCAGCCAGTGGACAAAAATACATGAAGTGCTGCAAAAAAGATTTTACGCCAGCCCGTACATGGAAAAATTTGTAGAAGAATCATTGTTGATGATGAATATGCCCGAGGCTGCACTGCAACGCATTCGCAACAGATACAAAGCAATGATTGAAAGCCCTATTACTACGCTTTGGGAAGCATTTGTTCTTGACAAAGAAAGTACCTACAACCACGGCTGGAGTGGTGGTGCACTTACACTACTCTCTCAATACATAGCAGGAATAGCACCTGTAGAGCCAGGTTACAAAAAATTTCACATCAAACCTATGCTGGGCGATTTAAAACAAGTCGCTGCCACAGTAATGACGGTAAATGGAGAAATAAAAATGAACCTAACAAAATCTGCCACGGAGTTGAAAATGTTTACCACTGTACCTGTAAATACTACAGGCCTGATTGCTATTCCATACTCAGGTAAAATGTTTTCTAGCATTTTGTTGAATGGAAAGGTGATTTTTAATGCAGGAAAATTGATTCAAGAAGCTAGTAAAAACATTCAGCTAAATAGAATTGAAAAGGATTATATTTGGTTTGATGTGCCCAGTGGTGTATGGGCTTGGGAGGGGATGTGATTGTTTCTCTCTACCGTACCGCTTTAAGCGATGGCAACGGTACGGTAGAGAATCGGTAATTTATATATTACTCCTAAACCAATCCTTCTTTCAACAAATCATGCAAGTGCACAAAGCCTAATAATTGGTAATCTTGGTTTACCACTACCAGTTGGGTAATATTTTTCTCTTGCATGATACGTAGTGCATGAACAGCGTAGTCATCGGTCTTCACCACTGTTGGGCTGGGGTTCATGATGTCTTTGGCAAAAATATGGGTAAAATTTTCATGTTTGTTCAGCATCCTTCGCAAATCGCCATCAGTGATAATGCCTACTAGGCTGCTACTTTCATTGATTACAGCTGTAGCCCCTAAGCGATTGCTGGTCATTTCTAATATTATTTCTTTGATACTGGCATTCTCTAGCACTTTGGGTACAGCATTGGCAGGAAATAAATCTTCCACTTTCAAATACAATTTTTTACCCAAAGCCCCTCCAGGGTGGTATTTTGCAAAATCATTTGCAGAGAAATTGCGACATTCTAGCAAGCACATTGCCAAGGCATCGCCAAGAGCAAGGGCTACTGTAGTACTAGTAGTAGGTGCAAGATTTAATGGGCAGGCCTCGGCAGCCACAGTCGCATTGATTACGTAATCTGATTGCTGAGCAAGAAAAGATTCAATGTTGCCCACCATCGCTACTAGTTTGGCTCCAGTGCGTTTCAGCAATGGCACAAGTACTTTTATTTCGGGAGTGTTCCCACTTTTAGAAATACAAACTACCATATCATCAGGCAGTATCATTCCCAAATCGCCATGAATAGCATCTGCTGCGTGCATAAAAAGAGCTGGTGTACCTGTCGAATTCATGGTAGCCACAATTTTATTGGCAATGATGGCACTTTTGCCAATTCCTGTAATCACGATTCGACCTTTGCAATGCAGCATTTCCTGTACACAGTTTTCAAAAGAATCATCGAGAGCAATCGCCGAATCTAGAATGGCTTGAGCCTCTAAATTCAAAATATTTTTTGCAATGGTTTTGATATTTTTCACTATCTTCATAATACAGGGGTGAACAAGAATGTGTATTGCCAATCACACTGGGCAAAACCCAATAAGAAAGGCTAAAATAAGGTATTTTTCTGATTACCCCTTCCCTAAATACAGGATTATTAAAATATAGATTTCTTTAGAAATATGATGCATGAAACGGATTTGGAAGCCGAGGTAGCCATTGTGCCTAATAGCCTAATAGAAAAATTAAAAGAGATTTTTGGATACCATCAATTCAGAGGCGAACAAGAGCCCATCATTGAAAGTATATTAGCAAAAAAGAATACTTTTGTAATCATGCCTACAGGTGCTGGTAAGTCGCTATGCTACCAGCTACCAGCACTCATGCAAAAAGGTACAGCTATAGTAGTTTCGCCCCTCATTGCATTGATGAAAAATCAGGTAGATCAACTAAACGCGTTTGGGGTCAATGCTCAATTTTTAAACTCGACCCTTACCAAAGCCGACATCAATAGGGTAAAAAGCGAAACGCTAAGTGGCCATATCAAGCTACTTTATGTAGCCCCAGAATCTCTAGGCAAGGAAGAAAATTTAGAATTTTTAAAACGCAGCAATATTTCTTTTGTAGCCATCGACGAGGCCCATTGTATATCAGAATGGGGACACGATTTCAGGCCAGAATATAGAAGAATAAGGGCTATCATAGAACAATTGGGAAACCTTCCTGTAATTGCCTTGACTGCTACTGCCACGCCCAAAGTACAGCTAGATATACAGAAAAATTTGGGAATGGAAGAATCCCCATTATTCAAAACTTCATTCAATAGAAAGAATCTGTATTATGAAGTGCGCCCCAAAATAAAAGCGAAAAAAGAAGTTATCAGATACATTTTACAAAACAAGAATAAGTCGGGCATTATCTACTGCCTTAGTAGAAAAAAAGTGGAAGAGCTTGCCGAACTGTTGAAAGTAAATGGTATCAACGCCCTGCCCTATCACGCTGGGCTAGACCCAGCAACTAGAGTACAAAATCAAGATGCATTTCTCAATGAAAATACCGATGTAATTGTGGCTACCATTGCATTTGGGATGGGTATAGACAAGCCCGATGTGAGGTACGTAATTCACTACGATGTGCCAAAATCGCTTGAAGGCTATTATCAAGAAACAGGAAGAGCAGGTAGAGATGGTTTGGAAGGAAATTGTTTAATGTTTTATGCACAAAAAGATATTATAAAATTAGAAAAATTTAATAAAGATAAAACCGTAGCAGAGAGAGACAATGCCAAAATTTTACTAACAGAAATTGCCTCTTATGCCGAATCTTCGGTGTGTCGCAGAAAACAATTACTACATTATTTTGGCGAACATTTGGAAAAAGATTGCGGATTTTGCGATAATTGCATAAAACCTAAAGAAAAATTCGAGTCTATGCAAGAAATTATACTAGCCTTAAACGCAGTAGAGCAAACAGAGGAACGATTTGATATCAATCATCTCATTGATGTAGTGACTGGTGTCGAAACAGAGTACACCAAAAGCTATGGACACCACAAACTAGAAGCTTGGGGAAAAGGCAAAGAGACAAAAAGAGAAGGATGGACTGCCATCTATCGCCACTTGATTATAGCTGATTTGCTGGAAAAGGACATCGAAAATTCAAGTATTTTAAAAATTACTGACAAAGGGCAAGACTATTTGGAAAACCCCAAGCCACTTCAAATTTCGCTTGACCATGACTTTTCTGAAGAAGCATCGGAAGAAGAAGTTGCCAAACAAGCCGCCAATGCTCAAGCCTACGACCCTGCTCTATTTGATGCATTGAAAAAATTACGCAAAAAAGTGGCTGCAGAAAAAGACCTGCCACCTTATGTGATATTTCAAGATCCATCGCTCGAAGAAATGGCCACCATATTCCCTACAAACGCCGAAGAACTCAGTCGTATCAATGGTGTAGGCATGGGTAAAGTGCAGAAATTTGGCAAACCATTTTTAGAGTTGATAGTAAAGTATGTTGAGGACAACGATATTGTTACCGCATCTGATGTAGTGGTGAAATCATCGGTAAACAAATCCAAGATTAAGATTTTCATTATTCAACAAATTGATAGAAAAATAGACCTAGACGAGATTGCCGAATCGAAAGATATTTCCTTGCAGGAAGTAATTGAAGAAATAGAACACATTTGCTATTCAGGAACAAAACTTAATTTAGATTATTATATCAATCAAGTTATTGATAGAGATAGGCAAGTTGAAATTTATGAATACTTTATGAATGCCGAGAATGATACCATAGCCTTGGCATTAGACGAGTTTGACCATACAGATTATTCCGAAGAAGAAATTAGATTGATGAGAATTAAATTTTTATCAGAGGTGGCTAATTAGCATTTTAGTTTTAATCTTAAAATTAGGGAGGCATCTACCACAGATTCTTCCCTTTTTTTTGTTATTTTGTAAATTATAGAATACAATTCATGAACATATTAATATTAGGCTCTGGCGGCCGAGAGCATGCCTTCGCTTACAAAATTGCCCAAAGCCCACTTTGCAAAAACTTATTCGTAGCCCCTGGAAATGCTGGTACTGCTTCCATTGCTACAAATGTTGCGATTGAGGTTTTAGAATTTGAAAAACTAGGAAAATTCGCATTAGAAAATCAAATAGAAATAATACTTGTAGGGCCAGAAGTTCCTCTAGTAGCAGGCATTGTAGATTATTTTAAAGAAGAAAAATCACTTTCTAAAATTGCCGTGATAGGCCCAGATAGAATAGGTGCCCAACTAGAAGGTAGCAAAGATTTTTCTAAGCAATTCATGAATAAATATGGCATTCCTACCGCCGCCTCACGCACCTTTACAGCAAGTGAATTGACCGAGGGATTAGCTTACCTAGACACACACAGCACCCCAATAGTACTAAAAGCAGATGGATTAGCCGCTGGAAAAGGCGTAATCATTACCTCATCCATAGCAGAAGCCAAAGCAACATTGAAAGAAATGCTTGCCGATAAAAAATTTGGTGAAGCAAGTTCAAAAGTAGTAATAGAGCAGTTTCTTGACGGAATAGAACTTTCTGTTTTCGCCCTTTCTGATGGAATAAATTATGTGGTATTGCCCGAAGCAAAGGACTATAAAAGAATAGGCGAAGGCGACACAGGGCCCAATACTGGAGGCATGGGAGCAGTATCGCCAGTACCATTTGCCAACAATGAATTTATGGCCAAAGTACATAGCCAAGTAATAGTGCCTACTATGGAAGGTTTAAAATCAGAGGGAATAAATTATGTAGGTTTTGTTTTCTTTGGGTTAATTAAAGTTGGCGATAAACCTTTCGTTATTGAATATAACGCCAGAATGGGTGACCCCGAGACAGAAGTAGTAATTCCTCGCTTAGAAAATGATTTGGTAGAAATACTAGTGGCTACAGCAGCAAAAAAACTGAATGAAATAACCATAAAAACTAATCCACTAACCGCTACTACATTGATGTTGGTAGCAGGTGGCTATCCTGAAGCATACCACAAAGGTTTAGAAATTTCAGGATTAGAAAATATAAAAGAAGTGCATGCATTTCACGCAGGTACAAAGCTAAGCGATGGCAAAATAGTGACCAACGGTGGCCGTGTGGTAGCCCTTACAGCACTGGGCAATAGTATAACCGATGCCTTGGCGAAATCCAATACCGCTGCACAGCAAGTTACTTGGCAGGGTCGCTATTACCGAACAGATATAGGCAAAGACCTACTAAAATAGGCATTGCTAAACAACGATTGAAATTAAAAACTTGTATTTGCAAATTGCAAAGCAAAATCTTGGCTCAACCATGAGTGCAAATTATTAAACGTGAATCTTTTTAAAGATAAAATATATGGCTTGTAGTAGTTGTGGAACCAGTGGCGGATGCAGCACCACAGATGGTGGTGGCTGTGGCAAATCGGGCGGATGCAGCTCGGGTGGTTGCAATAAAATGAATGCTTTTGACTGGTTGGCAGATATGGAATTGATGGATTTGCCAAAATTCAATATTGTAGAAGTGAGGTTTAAAGGCGGCAGAAAAGAATTTTTCAAAAACACCAATAACCTAGAGCTATTCATGGGCGACCCAGTCGTTATTGAGGTTCAGGGTGGCCACCATATAGGTTATGTCTCTCTGCAAGGGGAATTGGTACGTATTCAAATGAGAAAAAGAAACGTAGCCAACGACGAGCAAATAAAACAGGTTTACAGAATAGCTACCGACAAGGATATGGAGAAATTTGAATCGGCACGCAACCGTGAGGCTGGCACATTATTCCGTACACGAAATGTAATCAATGAGCTGAAGCTAGGCATGAAACTGACCGATGTAGAGTACCAAGCCGACAATACCAAAGCTACTTTCTTTTACTCTGCCGAAGACAGAGTCGATTTTAGGGATTTAATAAAACGTCTTGCCGGAGAATTTAAAATACGAGTAGAGATGAAGCAAATAAGCCTACGTCAAGAAGCTGGAAGGCTTGGTGGTATTGGCTCTTGTGGTCGTGAACTTTGTTGCTCTACTTGGTTGGTAGATTTTAAAAATGTATCGACCTCGGCTGCTCGCTACCAAAATCTATCGCTGAACCCTGCCAAACTTTCGGGGCAGTGTGGTCGCCTAAAATGCTGCCTCAATTACGAGCTAGATACTTATATGGATGCCTTAAAATCCATACCAGCAGTAGAGAAACCACTGCTTACACAACGTGGAGAAGCGATGCACCAAAAGACAGATATATTTAGAAGAATCATGTGGTTTGGCTACAGAGAAGAAACTACTTGGTACCAACTTTCTATTGATAGGGTAAATGAAATATTAGAACAAAACAAACAAGGTATAAAGCCTGTAAGCCTAGAAATAGACACTGAAGAGGTAAAAGAAATAGAAAAAGCGAACAAAGAAAAAATAGAATTGTCAAGATTTGATGACAAATTTAAACGCAATAACAGCAACAACAAACGTAGAAAACCCAATCCACAAGGTGATCAGCAAAGAAACAATGCTGCAAAAATCAGCGATACAGCGAAAGAAACCAAACCAAACCCAAATCAAAATCAAAGAAACCACCCAAGACCGCAGCAGCAATCAAAACCGCAGCAACAAAGGCCGCAACAGCCTACAAAGCCTAATAGTATCCAAAACGAAGGTGGTGAAAGCAGCGTAACCCCAAACAAAAAGGAAGGCAACAACCAGCCAAGAAACAGCCGGTACAAAGGAAAGAACCCTAACCCAAATCATAAACATAATCCCAATAATAACAGGAATAGCAATAATACAAACAATCCAAAGCCACCAACCAATAACCCAACAGAACCGAGCAACTCATGAAAACTTCCATTGTGAAAGAATTTCTAAAAGGATTTATAGGGCTAGCGGTATGCAGCTTCGCATTGACGTCGTGCCATAGCGACTCAGTATTCGAGCAAACTTTAGATTTACCAGCTAGTGGCTGGGCAGATACTTCAACTGTAAGATTTGAATTTCAAATTGCCAATAGCTCCACCCCTAAAAATGTGTTCTTGACCACACGTTACAACAATGAGTATAATTTTCACAATCTGTATATACAATACACCTTGTGTGACTCTACAGGAAAAGAATTGGTAAAAAAACTCGACCAACTAATATTATTTGACCAAACTACAGGAAAGCCAATAGGCAACGGCTTTGCAGGCACTACAGACCTAGATACCAAATTATACTATTTTAAAAATTACAAGTTTCCCTATAAAGGTCGGTATTCAGTGCAGATAAAACAATTTATGCGAATTAGTCCATTGTCAGGCATCCAAGCCATAGGCATTAAGGTTAAAGAAGCAGAGAGTAAGTAGCAGTTCTGAAAATTATTGATAATTTTTGTAAGCAATTTTTTAAAAGTAGCTTTTTTTATGGCTAATTGATTTTATTAAATCACTCAATTTCATTGGCAGCATTCGCTATGGTATATTATAGCTATTCCATGTGTATTCTCATTGGGAATCTACCTTGCTATTAAATTATACGACTGGATGTATTTCGATACCTTCAAAAAGATAGAAAGTAATATTCAGCAATTGGAGGAGTAAAAGTACATTATTAAAATATTAAAATATACACCCCTTTATTTACGGAGCATACATAGCTAACATAAATGTAACTAACAAGTTTGTTAGTTACATTTATGTTAGCTATTTTTGAGAATAATCATACCAAATATGAAAGCACCTTTTGATTATGGTAAAGTAATTACCATAGATTTTTTTACCAATCGAACCAAAGAAATGAAACGGTTAGAAGATAACTTTATCAATGGAGTAAATACCATTCTCATTTCGCCACGTCGCTGGGGCAAGTCTTCGTTGGTAAAAAACACTGCAGAAAAACTCATTGCCAGAAACAAGAAGTGCAAGGTCGTTTTTATAGATTTATTCAATGTACTTGATGAAGAAGAATTTTATAATGAAATAGCCTACGAAACCATCAAATGTACTGCCACCAAATTTGAGGGATGGGTAGATAACACCATCAAATTTTTAAGCAAATTCAAACCCAGCATAGGCCTAAGCAACGACCCACTCGTAGCCTTCGACTTGCAGTTGAGCATGGCAGAAACAAGTAGAAATTTTAAAGATATTTTGGATTTGCCCGAAAGAATTGCGGTAGAAAAAAAAATTCATCTAATTGTGTGTATAGATGAATTTCAGAATATAGAAAAATTTTCTGCCGACCCATTGGTTTTACAGAAAAAAATGCGTGCTCAATGGCAACACCATCAGCATGTAACCTACTGTTTATATGGCAGCAAAAGACACCTGATGATGGCACTTTTTGAAAAACAAAGCATGCCATTTTTCAAATTTGGCGATACCTTTTATTTAGAAAAAATAAAAGAAGCACATTGGTTACCTTATATTCAAAAACAATTTCTGCAAACCCATAAATCCATCTCTGACGAGCTATGTTCTCAAATAGTAAAGTTGATGCAGGAACATCCATACTACGTGCAACAGCTTTGCCAACTGGTATGGTTAAACACGACTAAAAAAGCTACTGCCGAGATTCTCGCCATCAGTATAGCAGATTTGATGGATCGCAACAATGCTTTGTTTCAGCGTGATTTTGAAATGCTCACTGCTACACAGGTTAATTATCTTAAAGCCATGCTACATGGCGAAACGGCATTTTCTTCCAAAGAAGTATTGCAACGATACCACATGGGCACATCGGCCAATATTCAAAGGGTGGTAAAGGCCTTAGAAGACAAAGAAATTATTAACAAATTGGGCAAAAAGATTGAATTTGCAGATCCCGCATTTGCACTATTTCTAAAATCTATTTATCATATTTCTTAGTGTTTGCAGAATTGCAGCAGAATTCTTTACAACATTTTTTTAATCAAATCTTCTACAGTAATGCCTTCTGCCTCGGCTTTGAAATTGCGTACTATTCGGTGACGTAGTATCGGCAACGCCACTGCTTGCACGTCTTCAATATCTGGGCTGTATTTACCACTTATGATTGCATTGCATTTTGCAGCAATTACTAAGTTCTGCGAGGCTCTAGGTCCTGCACCCCATTCCAGATATTTAGTTGCTAATTGATTCGCTGTATTATTAGGTCTGGTAGATTGTACTAGCTTTACAGCATATTCTACCACATTGTCAGCAACAGGAACTTTTCTTACCAGTTGTTGAAAGGCAAGTATTTCCTCTACGCCCAAAATAGGCTGTATGTCCACTTTAACATTAGAAGTAGTAGATTTTACTATATCCACCTCTGACTGAAAACTAGGATAGTCAAGGGTAAGGTTAAATATAAATCGGTCGAGTTGTGCCTCGGGCAATGAATACGTACCTTCCTGCTCTATGGGGTTTTGAGTAGCCAACACAAAAAATGGTTTCTGCAAAGGATAGATTTGCCCACCAATGGTTACAGAATATTCCTGCATGGCTTCTAAGAGTGCTGACTGGGTTTTGGGCGGTGTACGGTTTATCTCGTCGGCCAATATTACATTGGCAAATATAGGCCCTTTGATAAATTTAAAATTTCTATTGCTGTCCAGCGTTTCTGCACCTAAAATATCAGAGGGCATCAAATCTGGTGTGAACTGAATACGCTTAAAATCCAAAGAAAGTGTTTTTGCAATGGTATTGATAAGAAGTGTTTTCGCTAAGCCTGGAACGCCCACTAGCAGGCAATGTCCTTGACAGAAAATAGCACTAAGTACCAATCTCACCGCTTCATCTTGCCCTATGATAACTTTAGAAATCTCGGTATTTAGCCTCTTATACATGGCACAAAGTGCATCGGCTGCTTCTACATCGGTTTTAAATGGAACCATACAAATGATATCTTTTGAAAAATAATATTACTGGGCTTGCATGATATTGCAAGCGTCAAACTCTTTATCTACGTTTATGAAGACCTCTGTTTTAGTTTTATTGAACCAAGTGTCTAAGAGTCTATTTTCACGCTCTTTCATGGCTGCTTGATATATTTTTTGATAATCGTCTTTAAGGTTGGCTTGATGCGGTGGGGTTTTAGATTTAAAGTAAAGGATGCGTACTGCTGGTGTTCCGTCTTCCATCCTAAATTCCATGGGGCGAGAAATATCGCCTACTTTCATGGTGTCTATCATGAAAAATATTCCAGCATCCATATTGTCAAGCGACATTTTGGTCGTTCCATTTTTTGCATCTTGAAAAAAACCTCCATTTACTTTCGTGGTCTTATCGTCGGAATATTCCTTGGCAGATTTTTCAAAAGCGATACTATCACTTAAAATTCTTGTTCTCAAACTATCCAAGTATCTCACAGAGGCAGACAAATCTGTATTTTTAGCTCCAGGTTTAATAAGTATGTGTCGTGTATTTATTTCGTTGGCCCTACGTTCAATCAATTGAATCAAGTGGAAACCATATTCTGTTTCTATAATGGTGCTCAATTCACCAGGTTTTAATTTGTAAGCTACACCTTCGTACTCTGGTACAAGAGAACCCTTTGCAAAAAAACCTAATTCCCCACAGTTACTTTTCGACCCTGGATCTTCTGAATATTCCAAAGCTAAAAGACAAAAGTCTTCTCCTTTTTGAATCTTTAATTTTATCTCTTCTAGTTTTTGTCGAACCTCTAATTTATTTTGTTTTGTAATTAAAGGTGTTTTTACAATTTGACCTACCTCTACCTCAGTGGAAAAATAGGGCAAACTGTCTTTAGGGATGGCATTAAAATATTTTTTTACTTCAGCAGGCGTAACCTTTACTTTTTCAGTTACAGTACGCTGCATTTTTTTGATTACCAGCTGCTCTTTTACTTGTTTTTTTAAGTCGGCTTTCAATTGGTCTATTGTTTTGCCATAATATTCTTCCAACTTTTGCTCTGACCCTACAGATTGCACAAAATAATTCATTCTATCGGTCAATTCCCGCTCTACTTGATCTTTATCCACCGTTACAGAATCTATTTCTGCTTTGGCAAGTAGCAGTTTATTCATTACCAACGATTCCATTACCTTGCAACGTAGTACTGCAGGGTCGCCTCCTGGTGCAGAAGATAGCAATTGCAAATAGGTAAGTTCCAATTCAGATTTTAACACTATTTGCTCATCGACTTTTGCGATGATTTTATCTACCAACTGAGCTTG
>JAAFID010000066.1 GCA_013297765.1 Cytophagales bacterium
ATGAATATATGCCGTACCTAAGCCTAGCTTGCCTTTACGCTCTTCTATATGCAGTCGGTTTGGAAATTCTAGTTGCAGTTGTTTCACTATTGCAGCTGTGCCATCGGGCGAGTTGTCTTCTACCACAAGCAAATCAAAGGGAACTGGCAACATAAACACTTTGCGAACAATAGCCTCTATGTTCTCTTTCTCATTGTAGGTAGGTATAATTACGATGCACTTTTTCACCATTAAAGGTATTAAAATATTAGGGTAAATATATCAATGTTGCCACACATAAATTTAAAATGCAATGTCAATCAATTTTTCTGTGTCTTTGTCAAGCCCTTTTAAATCAACAGTGAGCAGGTTTTGCTGAAACGTGTAGGCTGCTGTAGTTATTACTTTTCCATTTACAGTTATACTTTTGGGCTTAGTTTTTAGATAACACACAAATACCCCCTCTTCTCTGCATAATGTTTGTACTTTCCCTTCGCTATAGTCTGTATTTATTATGGTTTTTGGTGCATTATACTTGCCTGCCAATCCTATCATGGCTGCGTTATGTTGTATGGGTACTATATAGTATAGAGCTACCTGCATCCGATTCAAAGAAAAAGGCATAGATTCATTCTTTTTCAAAAGCAAATGTCGCTTAGTAAAATGCTCATACACTAAAAACAAATCTCCATCAATACCCACTACATCCGATGGTTTCAATGTGCCATTTACTGCATTGGCATCAGCGGCGTTGAATGATGCAACAATGCCTGTACTACCTACCTTACTAAAAAGTTTTAAAGGCAAGGAATCTGTAACATTGAACAAACAATCTTCGGTGGGTAATGCGGGCACATCGGTACGTAATATGCGGCCGTCGCTGGTGGTAAGGGCTCTTATGATATCAAAATTTTGTTTGCCTGGTATGTCAGTGATGTAGATAGGTCCACCACTTATGGCCCTGGCTACCGCATGGAATATGGCATTATCATGGTGGGTTTGAAACATATCATAATCGCACCAAACCATAGGTGAAAACCATAAAGAATTGTACCCAGCACACAATACGTGGCTGGCAGCGTTTCCGCCTGTTAATTTGTATTCTTTTACTTCGGGCAGGTAATCTTCTTCTGACCTAGCTATGGGCGAGCTACCAAAATTGTAAACCGCATCTACTGTCATGTCCATACAGTTGATAAGGTTTCCTTGAAAATATTTTTTTACGGCATTTTGTACGTTGGCTTCCGCTTGTGTGGCGGCATTCCAAAAAGGTAAGTTATTTTTTGAAATTCTGTCAGAAATCAATTGGTTGTCTACTTTTACAAAACTCATTCCCTCGCCTTTTAAATAGGCATACCAGTCGCTATAAAACTTCTCGCCCTCGGCAGACTTTGGCGTAGGCATATAAAACGTACTTACAGGTTTATCGCCCCAGGTTACTCTGTCTTGATAGGGCATTAAACTGTTTTTATATTTTTTTCCCAGGCTACTATTAGTGTCTATGCCCGACCAATAGCCATTAAAGGCATGCCATACGCCCACGTCTTGCACATGGTATTGTTGCTTTACGTGTTGTACAAATTTTTTGAAACCATTGGGAAATTTTTCTCTGCTTACCTCTAGTGCTGCTAGCGAGCCTTTGCCCCAATCGCCTGTAATCTGCATCCAGCCATCGTCTATAATAAGCGTGGGAATAGCAATGTTGTTTTCTTGAAATGATTTTAATCCACTGATTATTTTTTCCTCATTTACCGAGTGCTGGAAGGCGTTCCAGGTGCACCAACCCAGCGATTCAAACAATATAGGATAGGTTTTATTTTTTCGTAAATTTTCTGATTTGCCCATGTAAGTAAGGCTGGTTTCATACAAATTGTTGATGGTGCTGTAGGGGTCACTACCAAAAGCGATGGCAAGTACAGGCACTTTGTTGGTACTCATATTGTCAAAATAGGAGCGGGCTTTTGCCCCAAAGTTATTGCTGTCTTTGCCTATGCAGGCCACATAGCCTTGCCCAGCTAGCGGTGCAGCGGCGGCATAAGTGCTGTCGTTGTACTGCCACAAATAAAATTGATTGTCTTCCTCATTCAAATCTTTCATTGTTTTCACTTGAACAGGATGCGTCCAGGCCTTCACTGGTGCGTATTTGAAGAGGGCTGTGCCTATTTTATAATTGGGTATTTGGTTAAAAAATAATCCTACATAATCGCTACCTTTTTTACTGTGGTTGCCATTGGGCGATACAGATAGTATCACGGTGTTTGAGTTTGTAAATACTTCTGCACCTACTGTCACCTTATTTGCAGCGTTAGTGAGTTGAAATAGAAACTCCAGTTTGTTATCAATACCACTCGTGCTGAAACTAGAAAAGTTGGATGGGGCATTTTCAAATTTGGGCAAGCCGCCTATCAATCTATCTTTTCCTTGCCACTCAATAGCGAGTGAATTGTTTTTGAGCGATACCACCATTTCAGAACTTTTTTTAGTAGGCTTACTGCAACTGATTGTCATGCCAATTGCAACTAGCATCAAAGGAAACGATAAAAATTTCATTGTTAATTGATAGGGGAATAAAAATTATTTTACAGAATTGACCACACTAGCGGCTTGCGGAAATTTTGTGTTCAGGGCATCTATTATTTCTTTCAATGATTTCAGCCTTTCATCGTACACTTTTTTTATTCTTGGAAAACTTTTTCCAGTTTTTCTATCCAAAATGTAATACACCCAGTGGTAGGTAACGTCGGACCCATCAGAGGCCTCTACAGTATTCATTTTTAACACATACCTATACTTGTTTAAATCTTTCAAATCGGTATGTTCTTGATAAGGAAATGCCTTGGGCAATACCAGCAAGCACTCATTTTTATAGTCTTTAAATAAAAGTTCTTGTTGCTTTTGAAAACTAGCTAATTTTCTATCGGTTTCTTTGTCAAAATCATTGCAATAGTAGTACACTCTGCCTTTTTTACATCGCATACCTGCCGAGTCTATTTTTTCTACTATTAGGCAATGTTTGTCAAGGTCAGTAGGGATGCTATTTTTCAACCAATCTTGTGCCTCGACCCTGTATAGGTAGCACACACTTAGTAGAAAAAAAAACAGTTTCCTCATGCTTCAATTAAAATATTAAACAATTGCAATTCATTAAATTTGACAATAATTATTTGAATTTACAATTTGTACACTGCACAATGTGCCACAACTGAAAAAAAACAAAAGAAAAATTTAATAGGTAGATTTGCTCATTGGCTTAATCGGCTATTGCAACGGCTATTTTACAAACTTCATGTTCGATATAAAAAAGGGGTCTTAAAAATAAAACCCCTTTTTATTAGATTGTTATTGCTGTTTCTCTTAAAATTGTTTCTACTCTATCAGGCCCTACAGATACTAGGGTAATGGGTACTTGTAGTTCTGCTTCCAAATATTCGATATAGCTTTTTAGCTGTGTAGGTAGTTTGGTAGCATCGCTTATGCCAGCTAATGAGCAGTTCCAGCCTGGCACCGATTTCAATAAAGGTTCTATTTTTTCCTCTACAATATCGTAGGGCAATCTATCTACCAGCGAGCCATTAGAAAGTTTGTAATGCGTACAGATTTTAATTTCATCAAATTCATTAAGTACATCGGCTTTCATCATCAGCAGATTGGTAACACCGTTTAGCATAATGGCATATTTAAGTGCTGGCAAATCTATCCAACCGCAACGGCGTGGACGGCCAGTGGTAGAGCCAAATTCGTTTCCTTGCTTGCGTAGGGTTTCGCCATCGGCATCGAGCAATTCAGAAGGGAAAGGTCCACTACCTACTCTAGTGCAATAAGCCTTAAAAATACCAAACACCTTACCAATGTTGCGTGGTGCTATGCCTAGCCCTGTGCAAGCCCCAGCAGTCATGGTATTAGAAGAGGTAACGAATGGGTAAGAGCCAAAGTCAATATCTAGCAATGAACCCTGTGCACCCTCGGCCAATATTAGCTTTTTGTTGGCTATAGCATCATTAATCATGTATTCGCTATCCACCAAATTAAATGTTTTTAAAAATTCTATTGCTTTGAAAAAATCACTTTCAATCGCTGCAAACTCAAAATTGTATTTTTCAAAATCTTTAATGCCTCCTAAATCACTGTCGAATGAAAAATTTAAAAATTCTAAAATTGATTTGTGATTAGAAACCAATTTGTAATAACGTTCTTTAAAATTAGGGTTGAGAATGTCGCCTACCCTTAGTCCTTGGCGGGCTACCTTGTCTTGATAGGCTGGACCTATTCCTTTTAAGGTAGAGCCTATTTTGCCTTCACCTTTGGCTTTTTCCATAGCCACATCGAGTAAGCGATGGGTAGGGATAATGATTTGGGCTTTTTTGGAGATAAACAAATTTTTAGAAAAGTTGATGTTAAATTTGCTTAATCCATCGATTTCTTTGCGAAATATCAGAGGGTCTAGCACTACACCATTGCCAATGATGTTGGTAATATTTTCATGAAATATACCAGATGGAATTTGGTGTAACACATGTTTGATGCCATCAAACTCTAAAGTATGCCCAGCGTTGGGGCCACCTTGAAATCTTGCCACTACGTGGTATTTGGGTGCTATAAAATCAACTATTTTACCTTTGCCTTCGTCGCCCCATTGGAGACCCAATAATATATCTACTGCCATTTTTTTAATAATTAACACCAAAAAATAAAGTATTCATTTTATTTTTTGTGTAATAGTGATGAATAAATTTTAATATAAATTATCTACTGCCTGCTGCTCTCAATTTTTGAATGGCTTCATCGGTATTATTTACAATGGTAAAAATGGCATTCAATTTTGTAATTACCAGCAACTTTTTGATTTGTTCTGATGGGTTGATTAAAATTACTTCACCACTTTTATTCCTAAATTTTGTAAGCACAGTGATCAGTAACCCAATTCCGCTACTGTTCATATACCTCACTCCGCCAAGGTCTATGGCACTATATGTTATAGATTCGTTGATTTTATTGTTTATTAATTCAATCAATTCCAAACCCGATTGCTCGCCTAGCAAATCGCCCTGAAGATTTATAAATAGAATGCCTTCTTTTACTTCGGTAGTATAGTTCATAACGTTGTTTTAATAAAATTAATTCAATAGTAGAAATCGTATTATTGGTTGTTTTTAAGCTGTTTTCTTTCTGTTTTCACAATTTTCTTTTAGGCATTCGCCATATAAAATGAGTGAATGGTGCATTACTTTAAATTGTAATAATTCGCCTACCATGGTTTGTATATTGTGTATTCGAGGATCGCAAAACTCTACCACTTTGCTACATGCGGTACAAATCAAGTGGTCGTGCTGCCTAAAACCATAAGAACGCTCGTATTCTGCCAAATTATTGGCAAATTGGTGTTTGGTAACAAGGTTGCATTCTACCAATATGTCTAAAGTATTGTACACTGTAGCACGGCTTACAGAATAGTTTTTGTTCTTCATAGAGATGTACAAAGTCTCTACATCAAAGTGTCCTTGCTTTGCATAAATCTCTTCCAAAATAGCAAAGCGCTCGGGCGTTTTACGCAATTCTTTTGTCTCTAAGAATGACGTGAAAATTTTCTTAACTTCTATTGCTATATTATTATCTACTTCCATGCAACCTCAAATATACAAAGACTGCCGTAATTGACAAACCACATTTTGGCGAAGGAAATTGTGAAAAGGTGCATTTCATTAATAAATAAGTAAAGTGCTTTTATCTTTTAGGCAAATGAAAGATGAATTGCAAAAGGAAATAATTTAAATTCGAAATCTAATAAAACATATTCTATGCTTATAAATATGAAACAGCTATTATGTGGCTTGATATGGTTCATCCTAATCGCTATCAATGGCAATGCCCAGCAAACAAAAATCTACTACCCCGATAGTTTGCACGTGCAAGCAGAGGGAACGTTGAAAGATGGAAAAAAAAATGGTTTGTGGAAAGAATATTATTGGAATGGTATTGCCAGCCTTGAAGTACAATTTGTAGATGATTTGCTACACGGTACTTGGAAATCTTTTTATGAAGATGGAACCATACAAAATGAAGGGTTTTACGAACACAATTTATTGCAAAAACAATGGAAGGAATATGATGAAGAAGGGCAAATAGCTTGGCAATGCGAATTTAAAGACAGTATAGCTCATGGCAGATACCTGTCTTATTACAGCAATGCCAACAAAAAATCAGAAGGAAATTTTCAATACGGCTTAAAGATGGGCGAATGGAAAGAATACTATGCCAATCAACTGCCGAAAAGAAAAATAGTGTACGCCCCCGACTCTACTGCCACATGGCAAGAGTTTGATGAAAAAGGAAAATTAGAATGCGAAGGAAAATACGTGTATCCAGCACTGCCCGAAGGTACTATTACTTATTATTATAAAGATGGAAAGGTAAAATGCAAAGAATTGTGGAGTAAAGGAAAATTAATAGACGTACCCCAATGCCTAGATAATAAAGGAATGCTGCTTAATATAGGCACATTAAAAAATGGCACAGGCACAAGGAAATATTATGGAGAAGATGGAAAACTAATTTCTGAAATCAATTTTAAGGATGGTCTGCAAGATGGAGAGGCCAAGAGTTTTTTTAAAAATGGAAAGTTAAAATCGTTGCTCTTTTTCAAAGCAGGTATAGAGCATGGCAAGGCACAAGAGTATTATGAAAACGGGCAAGTTGCCTCAGATGTAGACTATATAGAGGGTACCGAGGAAGGGTTTTATAGAGAGTATTTTGAAGATGGTAAACTAGCCGTAATAGGCTATTTTTTAGATGGTAAAGAAGATAGTCTGTGGCAAGAATTTCATGACAATGGCAAATTCCTAAGTCAAGGGAATTATCGTGATGGCAGTAAAACAGCCCAGTGGCAGGAATATTATGATGCCGACACCCTAGCAACAGTAGGGGAGTATTTAGATGGAAAGGCAAATGGATTGTGGCTGGAATTTTATCCCAATGGTAAACTATCCTCAAAAGGCAATTATTCCAATGGCGAAAAAGTAGGCTATTGGGAAAGCTGGTTTGACAATGGAAAGACATCTATGCAAGGCTCATTTGTCGATGATAGAGAAGATGGAGTTTGGAAATTTTACCATACCAGTGGAAATCTAAAAATGCAGGGTACCTACAGCTACGGCATAGAAATAGGCACTTGGAAAGAATTTGCAGAAAATGGAAAGTTAATAGAGCAAGGCAATTATCATTTAGGCAAAGAGGTAGGTGTGTGGCAAAGTTTTTGGGATAATGGCACGGCACGCCAACAGCAGACTTGGAGCAATGGCAAATTGTTGGAAGTATCTGACTTTACCACCAGCACTGGGAAAAAATTGGATAAGGGAACTTTGACCAAGGGCAATGGGACTACTAAAGCTTACCATGTTAATGGAAAACTAGAAGCAGAAGGAAATTTTGTAAACGGCGAGCCTCACGGTGTATGGAAATATTACCATAACAATGGCTTCTTATCCAGCACTGGAACTATGCTACAAGGCAAGCGTAGCGGGCTGTGGAAATATTATTTCAATTCTGGAAAATTAGAGTCAGAAGGCAACTACTACAGCGATGAAATGGTAGGTGTATGGAAGTTTTATGACCAAGGTATATTGCGAGAAATGAAAAATATGGATGAAGAAGAATAGGAATAATTTATAGTAAAGATGAATTTTAAAATCTATTTTTTATTGTCTCTTCACTTGCTTTTTGCTCAAGGAATTTTTGCCCAAGAGCAATTGCAACGGTTATTCTATGCCGATAGTAGTTTGAAGGCAGAGGGAATAATAGTAAATGGTGAAAAGGATGGCACTTGGATATATTACTATCCCTCGGGCAAAAAAAATTCAGAAGAAAATTATCAACGTGGTGTTCTCGATGGCATGGTCAAGAATTATGATTTTGACGGTAATTTAATTGCTGTAGAGCAATGGAAGCTAGGCGTAGAAGAAGATACTGCATATTATTATCACCCTAATGGAAAGCTCAAACGCAAAGGAATATTTAAGCAAGGCTTATATGCGGGGGTATGGAAAACACATTATGAAACCGGAAAATTGAAAAATATGGGAAGCTATAATTTAGGAAACCCTACTGGAGAATGGCTTTTCTATTACCCCAATGGAAAACTGGAATATACTGCACACTATGAAAAAGGAATGCTACATGGCGAATCTAGGGAATACACTGAGCATGGTATTTTGCTTCGCCAAGGCCAATATTTACAAGGTAGGAAGTATGGGCATTGGAAAAAATTTAATAAAAAGGGAAAAGTAGTAGGTGAGGAAATTTATAATTGAGGTGCACCTAATACAACTAGAATGCAATCGTCTTTTTTTGTATCTTGAGATTGATAAAAATCTTTATAAATATGGAAGCAATTAAAATTAGTGTGAATAAGCAAATGGATGGCTATACTTTTAGTATCGCTCCTTCCATTAGGCAATTAATTAAAAGTTGGTTTCCTAATGCACATCCTGCTAATAATATTTTTGTGGCTTATGACACTAAAAGTAATTTTGAGCTCTATTATGGGAAACTTGAGAGGTTTATTTATCCTGCACTTTTGGGGGTGGAGAATCAGAATGATTTGAATAAAAAAGTAGATGAAATACAATTTGTAGATACTCAAACAGGAAAGGTACTGCACAGTCATAAAGTTTCAGCATGAAAAAAAATTATCACCTATATTTAGGTAAAGCAGGACATTTGGCAGTGATGTCAGAATTTTTAACTAGAGGTTGGAATGTAGCAATTCCTGAGGTGGATATTGGAGATGATATATTTGTAGTACAAGATGATAACGGCACACTAAGAAGAGTTCAAGTGAAAACTTCAACTTCATCAACAAGAATAAACAGCTTTAGTGCAAGGTTTAATATACCGTTGATGCAGTTGCGTAACATTTCAAATATTTTAATTCACTACGTTTTTATAGTTAGACATGATAATCGCTGGACAAAGCCTTTAATCATACGCCAAGATTATTTGCTAGACCATTTGCAGCAATATAAGGTTGGTTCTAAACATAAATTTCAAGTGAATTTATATTTTTCTTATTCAAAGAGAAAGATAGTATGCTCAGGACTTGATTGGACTAAGTATGAATCTGACTTTACCGATTTTCCACTCATTGAGTATTAGGATTGGCAAGTTGCAAAGGACACCATGTTGAGTTAGAAATTTTTTTCATACATTTCTTTATACGATGAGTTATCGTATATTGTATCGTATTATTTTAAGTTGTAAAATATGAAAGTCACGGCCATTATAGATGACAATACAATTGCAGAAGCGATTGCTTATTCTAAAGCAAATTCTATCACAGAGGCACTTAAAGTGGCTTTGGTAGCTTACATTTCGCAGCAAAAATTAATAGAATTAGGTAAAAAAATAAAACACAATCCTTTACAATTCAGTAAAAATGCCGAAGAAATTAGAGCTTTAAACCAAGCTAGATGAGTTTAATTTTTGACACTTCTATATGGATAGAATATTTTAAAGGAAAAGAAAATTATTTCGATGCTTGCCATCATTTTATTGAAAGGGGAGAAGTATTTACTATCGAAATAATATTTGCAGAGTTGCTTCAGGGAGCTATGAATAAAAGGGAGGTGGACATGATAAAATCATACTTTAACCTTATTCCTAAAATTAATATTCCACAGCTGTATATTCAGGCTTCTGATTTTTCTAGAAGTGAAAAACTACATAGCAAAGGCATAGGTCTTATAGATGCCGCCATTATCAAAGCCACCATTGAATCGAAAACAAAATTATGGACACTGGATAAAAAAATCATCTCCTATCTTAGTAGCGATTATTTATTCAACTAAATAAATATTAAATCCATTTATTTTCAGATTTAGTTTTAACTAGATTTTGGGCGGAAAGCCTGTATTTGCTGTTCGTTACAACGAATAAAGGGCCCACCTAGCAAATCAATACAATAGGGTACAGCAGGAAACACAGCATCTAAACATTGTTTGATAGAAGTAGGTTTGCCAGGTAAATTAATGATGAGGGTACTGTTACGAATACCTGCTGTTTGCCTAGAAAGAATAGCTGTAGGCACAAATTTCAAGCTTTCTTGTCGCATCTTTTCGCCAAAACCGGGCAACATTTTGTTGCATACTTTTTCAGTGGCTTCAGGTGTAATGTCTCTCAAAGCGGGGCCTGTTCCGCCAGTAGTTACTATCAGGCAGCATTCGTGACGGTCACTTAGTGAAATCAATGTTTTATAAATTACATCCATCTCGTCGGGAATCACAGTATATTCGTATTCCCATTCACTAACAATGTAGCTGCTCAGTACTTCAATAATTGCCTTGCCAGAGAGGTCTTCATACAACCCAGCACTAGCACGGTCAGACACCGCTACTATGCCAATTTTTATTTTTTTAGCATTAGTTTCCATTGTTGTTGATTGTTTTTTTTAATTCGATTGGCGGTACTGGATCATAGCCCTTGCCACCCCATGGATGGCAGCGACTAATTCTTTTTATTGCCAACAAAAATCCTTTAAAAGCTCCGTGTTTCTGTATTGCCTCTACTGCATATTGCGAACAAGTAGGCTGGTATCTACAAGCCATAGGCAGCAAGGGCGACAGTATGGATTGGTATATTTTTACCAGTCCAATTAATATCCATTTTACAAATTTCTGCATCTTATCATTGGACCAGTTACATCATAAATGAAGTTTTACTAAAATAATTTTTAATTTATTAGCAAAGAATTATATTCAAAATATTATTTTTAACTTTTTAATACTCTTTGCAATACCAGTTTTCTATATCTTTCCATGTTTACGTGTCTTTATGCAGTTGCTCGCTAAAAATATCTTTATAATAATAGGCACTGGGCTTCTATCATTTTTACTATTTTTAATTTGCACCGTTACAAAAGCTCAATCTTTACAACCAAATCAAGGTGCTAGAGCTTTGGCTATGGCTGGTGCTTCGGTGACCAATAGCGACCATTATGCCTGGGGCAATAATCCTGCTGGCGCAGCAAATTTAAAGCATATTACCGCATGTGCTAGTTTCTATCATAGGTTTGCGATGAAGAGCATGAACACCACGCAGCTACAGGTTTCTGTGCCTATTCGTAAAATAGTTTCAGGTTTAAGTTTTCAGAAATATGGGGATCAGTATTACAGCGAACAGCAAGCTGGGCTAGGGTTGGCTAGTCGTATAGGTATTGTTTCGCTGGGTGCACAGCTACATGTATTGCAATTTAAAATGGAAGAAATGCCAACCAACTATGCTTGTATAGGCGAGTTTGGCGGTATTGCTAGTTTGGGCAAGCACCTTTCATGGGGTGCACATGTATGGAATTTTAATCTTGCCAAATTAAACACTACCCACAAAGTAGAACTACCAGTAGTCATGCGTACAGGCATCTGCTACCAACCAACCACTAAACTGCTGGGCAATGTTGAAGTTTCCAAACACATTAATTACCCAACCTCCCTACACGCAGGACTAGAATATAAGGTGGTAGAATGGCTGGCTATTCGCACAGGAGTAAGTACCAAGCCATTCATAGCTGCATTTGGCGCAGGGGTTCAAAGTAGAAAATTGAAATTGGATTACGCTTTTACTTCCCATAATCAGTTGGGTTTTTCTCATCAATTGTCTGTTGCCATTGTTTTTCACACCAAAGAAAAAAGCGATGTCACAAAGCCTTAAGAAATGGGTTGTTTTACTCGCTTTTTTTACTTTTTACACTCAGCTATCTGCTCAAGATTTTGACAAACAAATAGCACTAGAAGAGCTGGTGCAGCAGTTGTTTCAGCAGCAGGAAATACCCATGAACTATGAAGATTTTTATGAGGCGATGTATCAGTTTTATGCCAATCCTATAGACTTGAACATAGCCAATAGAGAAGAGTTACAAGCCCTGTTTATATTGTCTCCAGCACAATTGAATAGTTTCTTAGATTATAGAAATAATGTAGGTAATTTGATTTCAGAATATGAGTTGCAGGCTGTACCAAATTTTGATTTAGCTACCATCAAAAAGCTAATTCCATTTGTAGAAATAAAATCAAAAGATGCGGTAAAAAATAGGCTTTTTGATTTCAAGAATCAGGAAGCCAATACCTATTTACTTTTTAGAATTTCACAAAAACTAGAACCGTCAAGAGGATTCACAGAAAACAAATTTTTAGGTTCTCCACAGCATATCTATTCACGATTTCGCTCTTCCAAAACCAAAGATTATAGCTTAGGTTTTACACTAGAAAAAGATGCTGGAGAGCAACTGTGGTGGGGCGATACCATGCGTAGTAAAGGTCCAGATTTTTTCTCATTTCATGGTGCTATATTTAACAAAGGCAAATTAAAATCGCTGGTCGTTGGCGATTATCAGTTGCAGTTTGGGCAGGGTTTAGTGCTCGGTGCGGGCTTCAACTTTGGCAAGGGTGCCGAAACAATTACCACGGTTAAACGCAATAATCTAGGGGCTAGACCCTATACCTCTGTACTAGAAATGAATTATTTTAGAGGGGCAAGTGCAACTTATACTATTTTCAAAAATATTGATGTCACTGGATTTTATTCTGGCAAAAAAATAGATGGCAATCTTAACAATGATACTACACTACTAAACTTTGAAGATTATACCGTGAGTAGCCTTATCAATACTGGGCTGCATAGAACAGTAAACGAATTGGCAAACAAAAAAGTAATTTCTGAGAAGAATATAGGCAGCAACATATCTTGGGGAAATATTGCTAAAAATATTCACGTTGGCTATACTGCTTTAGGAACTTGGTACAGTGCACCTGTAGTTAAAGATACCAAAGGTTACAGCCTTTACGAATTTACTGGCAACCGCAATTTAATACATAGCCTAGATGGTAGTTGGTATTTTCGTAATTTTAACTTTTTTGGTGAATTTGCAATGTCTTCTTCCTCAGGAAAGGCAGGGACAGTAGGCATGTTGGCCAGCTTATCGCCATCTGTAGATTTTTCATTCTTATACAGAAATTTTGGACGAAATTTTCATTCCATGTATGCTCGTGCATTTGGTGAAAACTACCGTCCTATTAATGAACAAGGACTTTACTGGGGCATTAAAATCAGGCCTTACAAGGCGATAACCATTGCAGCCTATTACGATATTTTTAAATTTCCTTGGCTCAAATACCGCACCGATGCTCCATCTGACGGCAATGAAAATTTGATGCGAATCACGTGGCAACCCTCGAAAATACTCGTTATTTATGGGCAAGCTAGGTTTCTAAACAAGCAACGCAACTATGCTGATGAAAGCAAGGCAATTTATTTTCCTGAAAATTACCACAAGGCAAACTACCTGTTACACCTAGACTACAAAGCCAGTGATATCCTCAGCTTGCGTTCTCGCATTCAAGCCAGCAGCTTTGAACAAGTTGCTCCGCAAACCAAGGGTTTTTATATGATGCAAGAACTTACCGTACGTACTAAAGGCATTGCTGTTAGTGGTCGATATGCACTTTTTGATTGCGACGATTACGACAATCGCCAGTATGTGTATGAAAAAGATGTGCTCTATGCCTTTTCTATTCCCATGATATATGGGCGTGGTAGCCGCTATTATTTGCTCGCCCAATTACGAATGGGTCGCCACCTCGATTTATGGATAAAGTACATTCATACCCAATACAGAAATACCGAAACCATTGGCTCGGGAATGGATATGGTGTACGGCAATACCCAAAGAGAAATAAGGGTGCAGGCGAGGTGGCGTTTGTGATTTTTTTTCTAATTTTAACCATGTCTTTTTCCCATTATCAAATATTAGAAATCGCTACAGATGCTTGCGATGCGGACATTCGCAAGGCATATAAGCGAAAAGCAAAATTGCTACACCCCGATGTGAACGCAAGCCCTAAAGCTGAGGCAGAATTTGTTGCTTTGCGAGAAGCTTATGAAACACTGATTGACCCCAATAAAAGATTTACTTACGACGCTGCACACAATGCTATCGTAGGGGCTCGCAACGTGAGCCAGTACATCAAAGGGGTAAGGCAGTTTAGCTTTATGCCCAATTACGAGCAGTGGATTGCTATAAAAAAAGAGAAATTAAAAAAACAGCGAGAAGAAGATGAAATGAGATTTGCGGAAAGACTCGAAAACATTAGGCAGTCCAGATTTTATAATGGGCTTAAAGCTATTTTTTATTTGAAAATTATCACCATTTTTTTTATCGCTATTTTACTTTTTATAGCTAGTGTTTGGATAGTATTTGAAACGCATTTATTATTTATTTTCTTTGTGCTGCCTATGCTATGTACGGCTGTATTTGGTATAATATGGGCAATAACAATTTATCAATCAGAGATAAAACTTTTCAAATAATCGCTTTTTTTAATTATTTCTATGTGATATTTTTTTAAATAAATGCACATCATTTTTTAACTATTTTCAGTAAATTTGAAGCCTTTTACTACATAAAATTAGTATTAGTAACGACCTGTGAAGTTGTCAAAGAATTGTGACAATCATTTTATTTTAACAAAAAAACAACACATTATATAATGGAAATTGTATTAGAAAAGAAAGATGCTTTAAATGCAAAATTGAAAATTAGTTTGAACGAAGCAGATTATAAACCCAAAGTAGATGCGAAACTAAAAGGATATGCCAAAACCGCACAGCTAAAGGGTTTCAGACCAGGTAAAGTACCTACAACAGTAATTCAAAAAATGTATGGTAAAGGGGTTTTAGTAGAAGAAATAAACGGTTTGCTTTCCAATACTATCAACGATTATATCAAAACTAATTCAATAAATATTTTAGGCGATCCATTGCCAGAAGAGCAAAGCGACCATGCCATTGATTGGGATAATCAGACCGAGTTTCAATTTGGTTACGACTTGGGTTTAGTTCCAGAATTTACCTATGAGTTGAAAAACTTAAAATTGAACCGCTACGAAATTTCAATAGACAAAAAGGCGGTAGAAACCACACTTGACAATGTTAAAAAGCAATTTGGCAAATCGACAAACCCCGAGATTTCAGAGGCGGGAGATGCACTTTATTGTGAAATAACAGCACCAAATGGCGAAGTAAAAAGTGGTTTGCTTTATCTAGAGCGTGTCAATAAAAAACATGTCGCCCCCTTCATTGGCAAGAAAAAAGAAGATGTAGTGGAAGCAGAAATTTCTTCCTTGTTTGAAGAAGCCCATGTATTGGCACATTTGCTAGGTTTGAAGACCGAAGAAGCAGCAGAATTGCATGGCAAATACAGTTTTAAAATCAACAACATCAACCGCAATGAAGATGCGGAAATGAATCAAGAATTGTTTGATAAAACTTTTGGCAAAGATACGGTAACAGACGAAGCGGCCTTTAAAACTAAGCTGGAAGAAACAATAGTAGAAAATTACAAAAGAGAAAGCGAGCAGTTGCTACGCCGTGACATTAAGCTGGCTGCCGTAGAAAATATATCTTTTGACTTGCCAAATGATTTCTTGAAAAGATGGTTATTGGTTACCAATCAAGGGAAGATTACTATGGAGCAAATCGATTCGGAATACGACATGTATTTGAAAGAATTGAAATGGAATTTGATTAAAAATAGAATTGCCAAAGACCATGGATTAACCGTAGAAGAGGCAGAAATATTGCAATATGCCAAAGAAAATATCATTCGCCAGTTTGGCAATATGCAATTGACACCTGAAATGGACGAGACACTGACTAAAATTGCCGAAAATCAATTGAAGCAAGACAAAGGCAGAAACTACATGAAGGCATACGAAGAAATACTTGCCGAGAAGGTATCGGCATTGGCTTCTGGACAAGTGAAGGTAAGTGAAAAGAAAATTTCTGTAGAAGAGTTTGAAAAAATTGTGGCGGCTTAATTACTGCTAAGATGTCATAAAAAAGTTAAAAATATTTTTGGTTAAATATTTGAAAGTCCTACCGACAATAGGACTTTTTTTTATATTTGCTAATCGAGCATTTCCATTTAAAGTGGTCAGTAAACGAGAACAAAGCCTATCTTCATTTCTTTAAAAATCTTAACTTAATTCAAATGTACAACAAAGAAGAATTTCGCAAATACGCTATCAAAGGTCAAGGTCTAGGCAGCAGCATCGTTGACAAATATATTGCTAACGTAGAAAGTGTTGCCTACCCATTGGTAGAAAACATGACCCGTTCGGTTATAGAAGAACGCCCCACCAACTTTAGAGAGATAGATGTATTTTCAAGATTGATGGTCGATCGCATCATATTTCTAGGCATGGCCATCGACGATCATGTTGCAAACATCATCACTGCTCAATTGTTGTTTTTGGAGTCTGCAGACTCCAAAAAAGATGTTATGATGTACATCAATAGCCCAGGAGGTTCTGTTTATGCAGGTTTGGGTATATACGATACCATGCAATATGTTACTCCAGACGTGGCCACTACTTGTACAGGTCTTGCAGCATCTATGGGTGCGGTGTTGCTTTGCGGTGGTGCGGCAAACAAAAGAGCAGCATTACCACATGCCCGTGTCATGATTCACCAGCCACTAGGCGGTGCACAAGGGCAAGCATCTGACATAGAAATTACCGCTAGAGAGATTATGAAATTGAAAAAGGAGTTATATGAGATTCTTGCTAAACACAGCGGCAAAGACATAGAAACTATAGACAAACACTCTGACCGTGATTATTGGTTGATAGCCGACGAAGCCAAAGAGTACGGTCTTATAGACGAGGTGCTAAGAAGAAATCCAAAGTAATGGTTTAGGTATTTCGCCCCTTTAGGGCTTACTGGTAAGCTCTGCTTCAGTTCACAGGGCGGTGCCCTGTGATAGCATATTATGCCCCTTCAGGGCTTTGTAGTACTAGCCCTGAAGGGGCATAATATATCAACGATGGGTGTATCCCATCAGTATACATCTCTATCTCTGCCACTATGGGACAGTCTCTCGTAAAAAACTACGTACACATCGTATTCAGCACAAAGTACCGTGAAC
>JAAFID010000067.1 GCA_013297765.1 Cytophagales bacterium
TTACGAGAAGAGAAGTTATTTTCCTCTACTTTTTTCTGTGCTCGTTCAATAGAGCTGGTAATCATTGAATGCTGAATTACTTCGCCTTCTTCCAGGCCCATTCTGTCCATTAGCTTGGCGATACGGTCAGAACCAAAAAGACGCATCAAGTTGTCTTCCAAACTTACAAAAAACTGTGACGAACCGGGATCTCCCTGACGACCCGAACGACCACGCAACTGCCTATCTACACGACGAGATTCGTGACGCTCTGTACCTATAATGGCAAGCCCACCAGCCGCACGAGATTCTGGCGTTAGTTTTATATCTGTACCACGACCAGCCATGTTGGTAGCAATAGTTACTGCCGATGGTTTACCTGCTGCGGCTACTATTTCTGCTTCTTTGGCGTGAAACTTAGCATTCAATACTTGGTGTTGAATGTTACGAATTTTGAGCATACGGCTCAGCAATTCTGATATCTCTACCGATGTAGTACCTACCAGCACTGGTCGGCCGATTTTAGTCATTTCTACTATTTCCTCGGCAACGGCATTGAATTTTTCTCTGGTTGTTTTAAATACTTTGTCTTCGCTATCTTTTCTTACGCCTTTTCTATTGGTAGGTATTACCACCACATCTAGCTTGTAAATTTCCCAAAACTCAGTAGCCTCGGTCTCTGCCGTACCTGTCATGCCACATAGCTTATGGTACATACGGAAGTAGTTTTGTAGGGTAATGGTGGCATAAGTTTGCGTAGCATCTTCTACAGTTACATTCTCCTTTGCCTCTAGTGCTTGGTGCAAACCATCAGAATAGCGGCGGCCTTCCATGACACGACCTGTCTGCTCGTCAACTATTTTTACTTTGCCCTCGACCAATATATATTCTACATCTTTCTCAAATAACGTGTATGCCTTTAGCAATTGATTAATAGAATGTACTCTTTGCGATTTGATGCCAAAATCTTGAATCAATGCTTCCTTACGTTCCAATTTTTCTTGGGCTGCCAGCACTTTGTCTTTTTCAATTTTAGCGATTTCTGTTCCTATGTCGGGCAATATAAACAAGTTGCTATCCTCACCTTCGCCAGTAATAAAATCTAGACCTTTTTCGGTTAGCTCAATGTGATTGCTTTTTTCATCTATGGTAAACAGCAGCGGTGCATCGGCTTCGGGCATTAGCTTCGAGCTTTCTGCCAGATAAATATTTTCTGTTTTTTGCAGAATGGCTTTGTTGCCCGTTTCACTCAAAAATTTGATAAGAGGTTTGCTTTTGGGCAAACTTCTATAAGCTCTAAACAGTGCCAAACCTCCTTCTTTCTCCTCGCCTTCTGCAATCTTTTTCTTTGCCAAATTCAGGAAATCGGCGGCTATTTTTTTCTGTGCTTCTACTATCTTGGCTACACGAGGTTTTAATTGTGAAAATTCATGCTCATCGCCACGAGGCACAGGGCCAGAAATAATAAGGGGAGTTCTTGCATCGTCTATCAATACCGAATCGACCTCATCGACCATCGCAAAGTGATGCTTGCGTTGCACCAGTTCTTGTGGCTCATGTGCACCATTGTCTCTCAAATAATCGAAGCCAAATTCGTTATTTGTGCCGTAAGTAATATCAGCTTGGTAAGCCTTGCGACGTGCTTCGGAATTAGCTTGATGCTTGTCTATGCAATCAATCGTAAGGCCGTGAAATTCAAACAATGGCCCCATCCATTCGCTATCTCGCTTGGCAAGGTAATCATTGACCGTAACTACGTGTACACCTAGTCCTGCAATAGCGTTGAGGTAGGCAGGCAAAGTTGCCACCAAGGTTTTACCCTCGCCTGTTGCCATCTCTGAAATTTTACCTGTGTGCAGCACTATACCGCCTATCAATTGTACATCGTAGTGCAGCATATCCCACTTTACCTCGTTACCTGCTGCCAGCCAAGTGTTGGCCCATATTGCTTTGTCGTTGGCTATTTCCACACCAGCTCTACGGTTAGCTATGTAACGGTCGTGGTCTGTAACAGCAACTACCAATTGCCCATTTTCTTTAAGGCGACGAGCCGTTTCCTTCATCACGGCAAACCCTTGAGGCAATATTTTCATCAAGACCTCTTCCAGCTTTTTGTTGCGATCTAGCTCTAGTTTATCTATTTGGGCAAAAGTGTTTTCTTTATGGGTCAAATCCATATCAGGATTGTCAGCAATGGTGGCGTGCAGCCTATCCAATTCGTCGCTGATAGATTTTAAATCTGTAGCAATGATTGCTTTCAAATCTACAGTGCGTTGCCTTAGCTGATCGTCGCTGATAGAGGCTAGTTTGGCATATTCTTCATTGATTTTGGTGACAAGTGGAAGTATTTCTTTCAAATCTTTTTCCGACTTGGTACCGAATATTTTTGCTATTGCTTGCGAGATTGCACCTAACATTATTTTATAAAATTAATTGGATGGTAAAGTTACTATTTCTTTGCTAAAAACCATTGTAGAAATCAAGTTCTAGCTTTTGGAAAGCTTCAAATTTTGAAAAAATCAAAAATCAAGTATTTGATGTTCGAAAAGGAATGTAAACATTGGGTGTACAGACAGGTACATTGCTTACCAACAACGAGGTGTATAGACACATAATAGCAGAGCAACAGAAGCTAGGATATAAGCAAGTGTAAGAAAAAAATATCATTCTTTAATCAAAGAATGTTTAAATTTAAGATTCCATACCTATCATTATTGAATGAAAATTTATTTTAGGCTACTTCAGTATGCCAAACCGCTGGAGAAATTTGCCATCCCCTATTTTTTAAAAATACAGAGGAAAGCTATTTGACCGAAAAATCATCAAATATTAATGACAGATTAGGATTGTAATAGGAATCGCCAAATTTTAAAATATTGCAATGTTTCTTTTCAAATCTATTACATTCCACTATGAATCTACTTTGTTTTTCTGGAGTATTTTCATGCCCACGTGATAGTGATTCATAATGATAAGCCAAACAATAAGGGGTATAAATATTTTGATAACCAGCTTCCAAAATTCTTAAGCAAAAATCTACATCATTAAAGGCAACTTTAAAATTAACATCGTCCAATCCTTTCATTTCCTCATAAATACTTCTTTTAACCATTAAACAAGCAGCAGTAACAGCTGAAAAATTTTGGTTTATTGATAGTCTTCCTAAATATCCTGTATCCGTTGAATTGCTAAATCTGTGGGCATGGCCAGCAATACCACCTAAACCAATGATTATACCTGCATGTTGAATCGTATTATCTGGATACAAAAGCTTTGCACCGACCGCCCCTATATGCGATAGCTGAGAATATTGCAATAGACTTTCAAGCCAATCATCAGAAATAATTTCTATATCATTATTTAACAATAATATATGTTCTCCTTTGGCAAAAGTAAAAGCAAAATTGTTAATTGCAGAATAATTAAAAGGAATATTATATTCTAAGTATTTAATATTTTGATATTTACTTTTGTAGCTTAAAACAATATTTTTTGCATCTTGTTTCAGACTGTTATTTGAAATAGCCAATATTTCAAAATTTTTATATTTTGTTTTTTCATAAATAGACTTTAAACATCTATCCAGAATTTCTGGTTCGTCTTTAAAGGGTATAATGATAGATACCAATGGATTGTCGATTATTGCTCTATTTACTCTGTACGTTCCATAAGTATCTCCCAACGTAACCGATGCCTTTTCATTTTTGATGTCAAAATAATTTTGGATTGCTTTCTTGCCTGCTTCATAGGCATAAAGTTTTGCTTTTGGGTCTGAAGCTGTAGAACTTGGAATTATTCTCCAATGATATAAAACTTTGGGAATGTGCTTTACTACCTTTGCAGCGGTGGTAGCTCTGATAAATAAATCATGATCTTGAGAACCATCAAATCCTTCTCTAAAACTACCCACTGTATTCAGAAGCGTTTTTTTAATACATGCCAAATGACAAATATAATTTTGTGAAAAAAGCATTTCCAAAGAAAAGTCGGGCTTAAAATTGGGGTCGCAATGCTTGTTTTTTTTATTTAATTTATCCTCATCGCTATACACAAAATCAGCTTGAGAGGTATTGATTTCTATTGCTAATTCGGCTAATGCATCCAACGAGAGCTCGTCGTCGTGATCCAGAAAAACTACATATTCTCCAATAGATTTTTCAAGTGCCAAATTAGATGCTTTGGCAATACCAATATTTTGAGAGCTAAAAATTATAATTATATTTTCCCTGTT
The DNA here is from genome assembly GCA_013297765.1 of Cytophagales bacterium. Classification (GTDB taxonomy): domain Bacteria; phylum Bacteroidota; class Bacteroidia; order Cytophagales; family Cytophagaceae; genus REBA01. The sequence goes on from JAAFID010000067.1 coordinate 4,211, forward strand.
TTGTGTTGATAAATATGCTAGTGTATCCTTATTTGTAGAGCCATCATCGCATATTATAAGTTCCCAGTTTTTATATATTTGTTTTTCTACAGAAGATATCGCCTTTTTTAAATACTCAATATTAGAGTTATACGTTGGGGTAATAATGGAAAACTTGGGCAAATGGGAAAGCTTCTCAATTTTGCTATTCAATAAATTAAAATCTGGGATAGCATATTGATACTTAATTTTATACTTCGCATTTTTCTTTTTACGCTTAATCTGCCAATAATTTTTGGAATTTAATTTCGATGAAATTTCTTTCATCTTGTAGCCCAAGTATTTCCATGGTTTTTTTCTATGAAGTAGATTCTTTTCCGCTTTATTCAACAATACTTTTGCTTGCTCAATTTCAAATTCTTTATGTAAGATTTGTTTTTTTAATAACTGATTATTCTGATTTACTTCCAGTTGAGCTCCTACAGAATCCAAATAATTGACAATTGTACCAGGACTATTGCATGATTCTATAAATTTAAAAATGTCACTATCTTGGCTGGTATTGCAAGTATAAATTGCGAGCGATTTATTGTCCTGAAAATGACAGGTAAAGTTTGTTTGCGATTTTAACTTTTCAAAAAAATCATATTCTGCTGGATCGTTTTCAACATTTCTCCAAAACAATGTTAATGCTTGTTCATTGCATTTTTTAATTAAATTTGGCAAATACTCATTGCAAATAGTTGTATTCAATACATTGCCAATAAACAATAAATCAATGTCTTTTTCAGAAATATTTACATTGGTATTGAGTTCTATGATATTTGAATAATCGGAATAAAGTGCAATGTGATTAGCTATTTGTTCAGGTATTTTAGCAACCATATCTGCACTAATATAAATGCTACAAAAATAATCTAGGTTTAATGATTTTGCGTGTTGGCAAAATGTAAAAGCTGGAGCTAAAGTGTCAAGCCCTACAAATGCAATATTTTTAGGTTTTAATAGGTCGAGTAAAATAAAACTTAAAGGGTTGTACACTATCCAATCTTTTGATTCTATACCAATTACTGGCAAAAATGAACTTTTCGGATATTTTGAAATAAACTCTTTCATGAAATTTTTTATTACAAATTAAATGATTTCAACTGGAATTTTGCTTATTGTTAAACCCAATAAATTAAGCATGTGGCAAATTATATTTAAAATTGACTATGATTAAAAGTGCAATTAGAAATAAAGTATCTTTGATTTTGAAGGTCTTTTAACTGTAAAATTGTTCGACTTAAAGTCAAATACTTTGTATAATTGTTGTATAAATACCATTTTATAAATTAAAACTAAGAAAATAATTGTCTAAAAGGTTATAAAATATGAATCATAAAATAGGAGTTGGCATGATTACTTGCAACTCTGAACTTAAATTACTGCAGACAGCAAAGCTTATTCCCGAAGTGGATGCTTTTGTGATTGTCAATGATGGTTTTCCTTATTCGCCCTCATCTTATCCCAGTCATGCAGAGATTATACAGCACGACAAAAATTATGCTGTAGCAAAATCTAAAAATGATGCTCTCCGCTACTTAATTGACCAAGGTTGTACCCATCTTTTTTTAATAGAAGACGATGTTATTATTAAAAGCAATCAGGTATTTGAGAAATACATTAATGCAGCACAAATCTCTGGAATAAAACATTTCAATTATGCCCTGCAAGGCCCTAACAATAGAAAACAAAGAAGAGAGCTAATGTTTGAAGAGAAAAACTTTTGGGAGAAGGCATTAAATTTTCTTGCTGGAAAGAAGCTATTACTTTCTGCACCAAAAAACCTAATTGCTGCTGATAGAGTTTATTTGAGTGAAACTTCTGCACCAGACCCAAGATTTATTTTCAAATATAGTAATGATATTGCTTTGGCTTTTTACAAAAATTGTGTGGGAGCTTTCTCTTATTATCACAAGGAGGTTATTGAAAAAGTAGGTTATATGGATGAGCATTTTGTAAATGCTTGGGAGCACGTACATCATACCTACAAAATAATACAATCAGGTTTTCACCCCCCTTTTTGGTGGTTTGCTGACATTTCCAATGTAGAATTATATTTAGATAATATTGATGAATGTATGAAACAAAGTACCATTGCCCAAAGTCCTAATTGGGGTAAAAATGTAATAGAAGGAGAAGCATACTTTCAAAATATAGAAGGATTAAGACCTGGGGAAATAAAGGATTTGGGTATTGAGCAGTTGAAAAAGTCACTTCACAAATTTAAAAAAACTAACAATTTGATTTAGGATTTATTGCTAATAATTTCAAACATTGGTAAAAAAACGATATTTTCAATGCACTCCAATAAAATCTTTCAATTATTAATCAAATTCCCCACTCGTGGTAGAGCACAGCAATTTTTCAACGTGCTAGATACCTATTACAATTTGCTGGAAGACAATGCAAATACATATTTCCTTATCAGTTGTGATAATGATGACCATGTCATGAATAATGAAACTGTTAAAGAAAAATTATCACATTATCAAAATCTTCAAATATGCTTCAGCAACAATAAGTCGAAGATAGAGGCCGTAAATGCAAACTTTGACCAAGCTCCTTATTTTGATATTGTATTGTTGGCATCAGATGACATGATTCCTCAGGTTAAAGGATACGACACCATTATTAGAAATAATATGAGCAAGCATTTTCCCGATACAGATGGTATCCTGTGGTTTAATGATGGTCATCAAGCTCATAATCTTAATACTTTAAGTATATTAGGTCGAAAATATTTTAATAGATTTGGATACTTGTATCATCCAGCCTATAAATCACTTTGGTGCGACAATGAGTTTACCATGATTGGAAACCTACTTGGAAAACAAAAATATTTTAATCAAATCATCATAAAACACATTCATCCAGATATTTTTTCAGACGTGTTAATTGATGAATTGTATGAAAAAAACTTAAAACTAGATTCTGTAGATAAAGCAGTATTCGAAAATAGAAAAGATAATGGTTTTGACTTAGGGTTAATCATTAAATGTAAAATAAAGCTGAAAAGAAAAGCAATGAAATATTTTAATATTGATATTTGGTAATGTGGTTATTTAAAATATTTCAGAAATTAATAACTTTTAGGAGTAATAGGAATAATAATTCGTTGTTAATCGTACAACCAGGCAGATTAGGAGATATTATTATATGCTTGCCTATTGCAGAATACTATCATAAAAACGGATATACAATTTACTGGCCTATATTGTCTCAATACGCCAATACTTTTGTGAATATCGACTATGTAAATGCTATTCCAATTAAAAATATTGGGATTGAAAAAGTAGTTTCAAACATCTACAAATCAACAAAGAATTATTCAAAAATAATCGACCTTAGTTTTGGTTTCGAGCATTCGGCTCTCAACCAGTGGTGGGAGGAGGAGTACAAAAAAAATATTTCATTTGTAAAATATAAATATCAACTTGCCAAAGTAGAAGAGCAAAATAGATGGAAATTGTCATGGAATAGAAATATTGAAAAAGAAAATGAACTATTTCAACAACTTGATTTAAACACTCCTTATTTTTTAGTACACACCCAAACACATAATTTCAAATTGCCTTTAGATATTGAAAATAAATGTGTTCATTTTAATCAAATAGGCAATTTCAATATATTTGATTGGTACAAAGTCATCGTCAATGCAACAGAAATTCATTGCATAGATTCATCTTTAGCCAACTTTATAGAAACGCTTCCAGAGGCACACCATATAAAAAAAGTATTGTACCTTAGCCATCGCACCAATCAAAAATCTGAGCATTCCATCTACACCAACAACTGGATTATTCAATAATATGCAATCTCTACAAGCGTTCAAGGAAATTAATTTTACAAATATCCAATTAAACAAAGATACCATTGCTGTCTATGCGGTGCGGAAAGCAATATTGAAAGCAATTGACAACCAAAAAAATCTTTTCTCAGGTAAATTATTAGATATAGGTTGTGGAGTAATGCCCTACAAAGAAATAATTTATAAAAACAATCCACAACTGATAAGCTATACAGGACTCGATTTGCAAGAAAGTAATTTTCACGATACACAAATTGCCGATGAACAATGGGATGGAAAAAACATTCCATTTACTGAGAATGAATTTGATTGCCTGCTGGCTACAGAAGTTTTAGAACATTGTTTTGAGCCAATAGAAACACTCAAGGAAATGCACCGGGTATTGAAGCCCAATGGTAATCTGTTTTTTACTGTTCCGTTTATTTGGCCTCTTCATGAAGTGCCTTATGATGCCTACAGATATACGCCATACAGCCTTAAATTAATATTAGAGAAAGCTGGATTTAATAACATTAAAATTCATCCTTTGGGTGGGTGGAATACGTCTCTAGCTCAAATGCTAGGATTGTATTTTTCAGAAAATAGGCTTTCGAGAAACAAACAAAAGTTAGGAAAATATCTGGCGTTGAAGATAATCCCATATTTACTAAAAAGAGAAAGCAAAAATCTAACATTTGGGCATCATTTCATGCCCTCAGGGCTTTATGGCTGGGCTCAAAAATATTAATATGCATATAGCTTATTGTATTTGTACTGTACCGTATTTGTCGTTTGCCGAATCGCTCGGTCAATCTTTGTTAAGAGATAATAACCATACGAAATATTATATTTTCTTAGTCACCAAAAATGATGTTACGTCAGTTTATCAAGATAAAATCTCCTTCGAAATCATTGATTCTTTCCATCAACCCAATGCCTTTTCTTTAGATTTATTTGATTCTTCTTACTCAGATTTTGAGTTGTGCTGTGCATTAAAACCGAGCATTGCCAATTATTTGTTGGCTAAAAACCCTACTTGTCAATATCTTTTCTATTTTGACACAGACATTCTAATCTATAATTCCTTGAATTATATTGTAAAAGAATTAGGCGAACAATCTATTCTTTTCTGTCCACATTTTGTTTCTTCAATAGCAGATGAATATTTACCTTCTGAGAAAGGATTGTTGAATGCAGGAATATATAATGCTGGGTTTTTTGTGGTAAGAAATGATATACAGGCTATCAATTTTCTTAGTTGGTGGGGTCAACGATTGACTACCCAATGCAAGGTAGATTTCTGTAATGGGTTGTTTGTAGATCAACTTTGGCTTAATCTAGCACCAATATATTTTCACAATATTGTAATTTGTAAGCACCTGGGTATTAATGTCGCTTATTGGAATTTGCATGAGAGATTTTTTGAGCTAAAAGAGGGTCGATATGTTGTAAATGATTATTTTCCATTAATATTTTTCCATTACAGCGGTTTTGATATCAACAATCCTAACCAAATATCCAAACATCAAAATAGATTTGATTTTAACAATAGGGCAGATGTATTTCCTATTTATCAGAACTATATTAATGAAAATTTGAAAAATGGGTATCAGTTCTTTGCCAATTCTATTAGTGTAATTGAAAAACCTACTAGTATTTCTAAGAAAAGAAAATGGTATCAAAAGTTTTTTAAAAAGTTTTCTTAATTCCCCCCCCCTCAAAATACCCTCTTACCAACTGTGCTTTATGCTTGCCTACGAATTTTGTCAATTCTTCTACAGGAACTGTTTTCAATAACTCTAAACTCTTAAATTCTTTCATCAACAATTCAAAGGTGCTTCCGCCTATGCCTTTAATTTGTTCCAGTTCGGAAACCAAAGCTTTTTTGCTGCGAATGCTGCGGTGGAATGTGATGGCAAACCTGTGGGTTTCGTCACGAATTTGTTGAATGAGCGTTAGTGATTCAGATTTTTTACTGATAAATAATGGGGCAGTATCGCCTGGAAAATATATTTCTTCAAGCCGCTTGGCGATGCCAATGATAGCCACTTGACCATAGATATTCAATTCTTGCAATGCCCTACAAGCCGCACTTAGCTGACCTTTACCACCGTCAATAATAATCAATTGGGGGAGGGCAATTCCCTCATCAAGCAATCGGGAATACCGTCTAGTCACAATTTCGTGCATAGAATCAAAATCGTTGGGTCCCTCTACAGTTTTGATGTGAAAATGTCGATAATCTTTTTTTGCTGGTTTTGCATCTTTAAAACACACCATTGCCGCCACAGGGTTGGTGCCTTGCAGGTTCGAGTTGTCAAAACATTCTATATGATAGGGCAATTCTTTCAGTTGAAGGTCGGTTTTCATTGTTTGCAGTATTCTATTCGACCTACTTTCTTGCCTATTTTCTTCTTTGGGTTTGTGCAATTGATAAAAACAATTTTTGATAGAAAGATCTACCAAATGTTTCTTATCGCCTCGTTGGGGCACTATTATTTCGCCTATTTCTTTTGGAAAATCTGCTATGTCAATATTGCACAAAATTTCTTTCGATACCGACTGCATTTGGTTCTTAATCTCAATGATGGCAAGGGCTAGCAATTCATCGTCAGTTTCTTCCAGCTTCTTTTTTACGTCTATATTTTTGGTCACCATGACTACCCCATCCATCAGTTGAAAATAATTGATGGCGGCGGCTTTCTCGTTGCTCAATATGGTGAATACCTCAAGGTCAGATATATTGGGGTTCACCACTTGGCTGGTACTATGGAACCGCTCCAGCGAATCTAGTTTAGCTTTGTACCACTGGGCTTTTTCAAAATCAAGCTTTGCAGCGTGGGCATTCATTTCGTCTTTAAAATTGGTTCTAGCTAGGCTCAGTTTACCTTTTAAAATATGGTGTATTTGAGTTATGTTTTTGAGGTAATCTTCCTCGCCTATACCGCCAACACATGGTGCTTTGCAGTTCCCCAAATGATATTCGAGGCATACTTTAAATTTATTGTCTTCTATATTTTTTTCTGTTAATGAATAATTGCAAGTACGAATCGTAAATAGTTTGCGAATCAATTCCAGCACATTGTTCATGGCTTTTACGCTGGTAAATGGCCCGTAAAAAGTGCCTAGCGAACGATCTACTTTGCGGGTAGATATTACTCGGGGAAACCTTTCGTTGCTCACATATACGTAGGGATAGGTCTTGTCATCTTTCAGCAGAATATTGTACTTTGGCTGATGCTGTTTGATAAGATTATTCTCGAGCAAATAGGCCTCAAATTCTTGATTTACCATCGTAAATTCAATGTGCTGAATTTGCGAAACTAGCCTTCGTGTTTTTTGGTCTAGGTGATGCAGCTTAGAAAAATAGCTGGACACTCTTTTTTTTAGACTTTTTGCCTTACCTACATAAATCAAGTTTTTTTCTACATCAAAATACTTGTACACCCCAGGCGAATTGGGCAATGTGGCAATTATATCTTTAAGAAAATCGGGAATCACAAATTGAGTTAATTATGCTGTAAAAATAACCGCATCTAAGCCGTTTATATTTTTGAATGCTACATCTGCAGTAAAAAGTGGGCAACCTTTCCATATTGCAGAAGCAGCAATAATTGCGTCGGAAAGTTTTAATGAAGTATTATTTCTGATGCTTACAACTAAGTTTTTAATTTCATCATTGATACCGACCACTTCGCAATCTTTAATAAATTCTTTTAATTCATTTTTTGTAATTACTGTCAAATCTTTCTTACTCAATAATTCTAATTCATTAATAAATGAAATTACCGGTTGAGTGTTACATAAAATTTCAGCTATTTTTTCATTTCCATCTAATAGATATACAATGATATTAGTATCTAAAAAATATTCATTCCCATTCATTTCTCAACTTTTTTTGATACTCAATTGCATTTTCATTCCACTTTACCTTGCCCAAATATTTATAAGGATTAAATTTCTTTTGAGATTTTAAGGATGAAAGTTTTTTTTCAATCTCGTCCTTTGTCATATCTTTTGTTATTTCTACAGTCATGTTGTTTGGAGATTTGTTGTTAATATAATTTTTTTTAATCTACAATCCAATACAAGTAGGCGTTTTCAATGCATTTAATAGCAGTAGGCAATAGAAAATGCAATCACAAATTGGGATTATTATGCTGTAAAAATAACCATAATTCACCATACTTGAATGCTCGCAAAATTTGAATTTATATTTTGACAACCATTTTTGTTTGACCTTTATTTATATCACTTGAAAATAATTTAACCATTAAATTGGAAAAAATTCTAGTTTATTAAGAAATATTTCTAAATTTAGTAATGATTAAAAAGACGCTCATCACCTCTACAGTTAGAAAAATGGCAAATTCAAGAAATTCGTCTGTAACTATTTCTGATAACATGGGCACGGCATTGCTCTCACGATATACCTTAACAAAAAACCGACATGATTTAGTAAGCCAAGCCCGTAAAGGATTACAACCTACAATTTTTGACGACATTGTAAACATAACGGGTTTTAGAAAAGAACACGTTGCCCAATGGCTGGATGTAAGCGAAAAAACAATTTCCAACTATAAAAAAGAAAACAGATTACTGTCACCGACCCAAGGTGAAAAAACACTGAAAGTCATAGCATTATTTAAGAAGGGAGAATCTGTATTTGGGAATATTGAATTATTTCACGAGTGGTTAGAAAAACCTGCTTTTGGATTATTTAACGAAATACCTCTAGCACTTATGGGTACTTCTACAGGCATTGATTTGATAGAGGAAGAGCTCATTAGAATAGAATATGGAGATTTAGCCTAATGATTGTTTATAGAATTTCTTTGCAGAAATATGCAAAGCTCGAGGCCTCGGGCAATCAAGCAAGGTGGAACTCGAAGGGGAAATACATGTTGTACACCGCAGAAAATATATCTTTAGCTTGTTTAGAAAATATAGTACACCGTTCTGGTGTTCAACTTGCGGCAGAATATATGGTGTTGAAAATCGAATTGCCACCTGATATTGAAACCTTAGATATAAATTTGTTACCGCTTAATTGGTTTAGTGAAATGGACTATACACCCACACAAAAAGTAGGTGACGCATGGCTACAATCGTTTTCTTCTTTGATATTAAAAGTACCTTCAGTGATAGTGCCCAGCGAAAGTAATTTTTTAATCAATTGTGCTCACAAAGATTTTAAAAAGATAAAGTTGATAGAAACCAGCCCATTTACCTTTGATGGAAGATTGAAAAATGTTGAGTGAGTATTTTTTCGAATTTTAGTCTAGTAAGACATTTAAAAAAAATACATTGATTTCTAAGTTAGTTTGCAAAGGTAGAATTGCTCCTATTGAAAACTTTTATATGTTTGGTAAACAATTTTTTATTTCTTAAATAATTTATTGTTTTCTGAAAGTCTTAAAATAATATAACTTTCAATGTCAATGTCTGCTGGGATTTTATCCCTAACTATAGGAAGAATAAATTGGCAATTAATTGAGTTGGCTAAATCAACTAATATTGTGCTTAACTGGTTGTCGTGCATGTTTTCAAGTTGATCGTGCATTATGAAGTGAATAATTTTCATTTCAATTTCCTCAGCAAATAGAATATAGGCGAAATCAAAGGCGGCTATTTGACCTTTCTTTTTACCTGTACTTGGATTTCCTTCAATGTTTGTTACTATTAGGTCGTAGCCCCTTTCGCTTTTTTGAGTACTTAACAAATATTCTTCGCCATAAAGTTGATTTGATATCTTTGTGAAGTATTTATTGAAAAGTGTAATTCGTTTCTGAATTATGCTGTCTTTCGAATTAATTTCTGTATTAATTGTCTCTAATTCTTCATTAATTCGATTGAGTTTTTCATTTGAATTTAGCCAGAATTTTTTTCTTTCTTCTAAATTTCCTTTTCTTTCAAAAAAGGAATTCAATTCTATTAAAATCTTGTCATAGTCATCACTATATTCAGATGCGCTTACATACTCAGATAATTCTTTTTCGCGTTTTCTATATGAAGAAACCTCTTTTGATATTGTTTTTAATTTTTCGGTCAATGAAGGAAGTTCTTCTTCAATGTATCTAATTTTTTCATCCAATAGTTCGTTGTGAAATTTAACCGTATCTTCAAAAGAAACCTGTAAATTTGGAATCAGCTTTGAAGCTTTACTATACAGTGATTCTATCTGGTTGACATCAATGTTAGTTCTTTCATTTTCCAATTCTAATTTACTTTCGAGAATTAGCTCTCGTCTCATATTTAATCTACTAAGTTCAGTAGAAAGTTTTGAAAGGTTTAACTTTATAATGTTTAACTCTTCTAGCTGTGCTTCAAATTTTTCATTAAAATTAAAATTTGCTTTAATTTGTTGAAGTTCCTCAATCTTTGAATTTACTAATTCGAGTTGTTGTTCAATAAGTGATAATTCTCCTTCTTTTTTAAGCCTTCTTTGAAAACTCTCTTCTCTGGTTTTTTCTTTTACGAGCAACTCCTTTTGATTATGCGTATCTGTACTAATACCTAACCAAAATAAGAATAAAGCTTCATACTCTTCAAGTGTTGTTGTTGGATGTAATACTTTTACAATATTGGCCAACTTGTTTTTTTCATCTCGTATGTTCTTTGATACAATCTGTTTAAATGTGGGTTTGTCAACACTTGTATTAAATATTAATTCCTTAAGTTTTTGTCCAAATTCTTTATTATTCGTTATGTTTTCACCATTTAATTCTTGTATTTTTTTACTATACTGTAAAAAGTTCTTTCTAATAACTATGTTTTCGCTTGTGAAATCTAAATCGTCAACAAGAATTAGTGTAACGAGTACTTCAGTTTCTTTTAAAAAATTCTCGATTAGAGTATTGTCTTGACCTTTAAATTCAGGGTCTTTGTATATGTTTTTACCATCAGAACCCAAGCAAAAGTCAACCAATCTCAAAACTGTTGTCTTTCCTACATTGTTACCTGTGATTTTAACATCTTCGTCTACTATCAAATTTAGCCCTTTATGAAATTCAATTTCACGGACTAAACCTAATTTGTTTTCTATTTTAAGTGTCTTTAAAAACATATCTTGATCTTGCCTTTATCTCCCCTAGTTACCAAACCTAAAATAAAAAGCCAATCTAAAGTTAATGAATACAAATTGATGGTAACATCCTTTTTAACTTTAAATAAAGAGTACAAATCCATATAATCGACCTCTTTAATCTTGTTGTTTTCAAGAACATCAATTAAAATACCGCCCAAGTAATATAAATCTCTTTCTGGATTAATATTTTTATCAATTATCATAATTTATTTAGCTTTAGGAGGTTCTTCTAAAATGTTACAACGCATAAAAGCGTCAACGATTACTATCATTAAACTAAAATCGATTGTTTCTTGGTCAAATTCATCTAACTTATTTGGTGCCTTTTCTACATTTTCCCATATATTTTCAATTACTTTATCGAGAATTATGTCGGCATTATTTCTTATTTCTTCAATGGTATTGTATTCCGCTTTAACACTATGGTAAATTCGTTTAATATTATGTAAAACTAGCTCCTTTTTAGTAGAACCTTCTTTTTCAATGACCTCATAAATTCTATTTAGTTTCACTTGATATGGTGCAAATTCTCTAATTATAGCAGCATATCTTTTAATATTATTGTATAAAATCTTTGTTTCTGTATTAGGGGCATTTTCTGTTTCAGGTAAATCAAGAACTTCATCCATTTTAGAGCCAATTGCATTTATAACCTTGTTAAGAGCTAGAGGATGTTTAGATAATAAATTTTTACTTGAAATTAATTCTAAAATCTTTTTTTCGTGGTCACTTTTCCACTTCCTCAATAGTAAAGATGGATATTCAGATTCATTTTCATTATTGTCTATTATTACATGATGTTCATCACAAAGCAAAATTAAATTATCAAAACCCCTTCTTTCGTCATCGGTCATATTCTCGTCAAACCTCGGACCTTCATTACTTGCTGCTGCAATGTGGCAAATCTTACTTATTATTGATATTCCATCTTCTGCAATTAATTTCTTTGTACAATTTGGATGTGCACATTCATTCCCAGAAAGAGTGTCTAATCTTCTCACTGTTGAAGGTTTATATTGTCTAGCTTTATCTTTCGGTTCTTTCTTTACCATTGTCAATCTAAATATATAGTCAATTTACTACAATTCTCTATTCTTAAATTAATAGTATGAATTCTTACAAGTGTGTCTAAGTTTAGGGGCATCAATAAACTTTCTAAAAATTAATTGTCAAACCTATCATCAATAAAATAACACCCACTTAATCAACTCTCAATCCAGCCCTAAGCTGCATAAGATGCCCAATTAGCATTTCACTCTCAAAACTCCTCAGGAATACCGCCATTTCTAGGTTGCGACGAACTGGAGTCGCTGTGGTGTTTATTCTCTTTAAATCGCTTGCAATTGATTTCGGTTTTTAGGTTGGCTGGTCTAGGAAATGCTTCCTTGCCTATACCTAGGCTAGAATCGGCAAATACTTTTTGCATATAAAGTGCCCAAATAGGCATCGCCATTTTGCTGCCTTGTCCTTCTATGCCTCTAAAATGTATGGCCCTGTCGTCGCCACCTACCCAGGCACCAGAAACTAGGCGTGGCGTAATGCCTATAAACCAACCATCGCTATAGTTTTGAGTAGTGCCCGTTTTACCGCCTATTTCGTACCCTTGCCACAGCAGGCCAAACCTGTTCAAGCC